>NZ_JNGB01000275.1:0-1069 GCF_001029355.1 Robinsoniella sp. RHS | reverse complement strand
TTCCGGTAAAATTTGTTTTCATGATTCGAAAACAGTCTTCAATCTGATATCTTTTGTGGGATACAGCCAATATATCTTTAGCTGGATCCAGAAGATTTGTGGCGACCGCATAATAACCATCATATTTTTCTTCTTCAGCAATCTTTGTTTCGTCAAGTATATATGCGACCGTTGCTTTTTCTACTGAGTTTGTGCTGGCTACGCGTTTCAGAAATCGCTTCACATCATTCGGTCCTTTCTTGATTTCTTCGGGATCTTTCATACCTAAGAGTTTCCTGGCACGTTCAATCTGACGGTTTCGCACAGCCCTCTGGTATTCCATCATCTTTCGCGAGAAAGTGATAATCAGTCTCTGTTTCAGCTGTCCTGTTGTTTTTACACGTTTTGTTTTGCCATTTTTTAATGTTTTTTCTTCATACAGTCCAAGATCAATAGCTTTGTCTGCAATAATCACTTTATAGGCAGAATCATTGTACAGTTCTCGGTTTTCTATCTCATATCTGTCAAAAGTTTTCATATCGCTGATTGCGACAGCGGAGTCATCTGAGAGAAGGTGATAATCATAGTCGTTGAACACGGCCTTTTTGAGTGTGTCACTCAGTTTTTTTATAGATTGAGTGACAATAAAGGCTTTGCCGCCCATACTGTTGAATTTGCGGATGTTATAGGAACCAAGCCCCGCATCTGCACAATAAATGAATTGGGCATTATCCAGCATTTTCATAACTTCTTTTTCTAATGGGACAGCGGTAATCTGTTCGCTTGTATTTCCACAATGCAGGCACATGCTGACTGGGATTCCCCTGCTATCCATGAAAAGTCCCATTTCCACAATGGGATTTGAACGGTGTTCTTTACTTAAGCCATATTTTCTCAGACCATTGATAATCTCACCAGTCACTTCATCGACGATGTCTTCGTCAGGCTGTTCACATTCAAAGTAAAAGTTTGTGCAATCATAGTATAGGACAGATGAATCTCGCTTAATGACAGAATTGCTGTTTTTGTAAAGCCATGTCAGATAAGTGTCGTAATTCGCTTCCAAGATATCCATGAATCTAAGAATATG
>NZ_JNGB01000274.1:0-1404 GCF_001029355.1 Robinsoniella sp. RHS | reverse complement strand
TTGCAGATATAAATGGATCTGTGGATGAAATAANCCATAAGGCAAGAAAGCAAGGCGGACTGGATCAGGAAATAGAGATCATGAATGCCATAAAGAAAGGTTGGAAACCTCCGGGAAGTCTGAATAAAAGTATGCAGACAACGGGTGAGTTTTTTAAACTGAATGATCGTAAACTGAATGCCTTGATCGGAGCCACCCGGAAGGATTTTTCCAAAGCGGAACACGCAATGTTACGAATGGCGGATGATCAATACCGTAAGATTATTTTTAATGCACAGGTATATGCAAATACCGGAGCGGGCACCTATGAAAAGGCCGTAGACATGGCAGCTAAGGATTTTTTAGGTTCCGGCATAAACTGCATTGAATATAAAAACGGGGCAAGGCATAAAATAAGCGATTATGCATTTATGGCAATACAGACAGCTTCCAAACGAGCCTATTTGACCGGAGAGGGAGAAAAGCGGCAGGAGTGGGGAATCAGTACTGTTATTGTAAACAAGCGTGGAAATCCCTGTCCAAAGTGTCTGCCGTTTGTGGGCAAAATATTGGTTGACGATGTATGGTCCGGTGGCAAACCATCAGATGGGAAGTATCCGCTAATGAGCACCGCTATAGCAGCCGGTCTATATCATCCGCGATGCAAGGATAGCCATACGACATACTTTCCAGGAATTTCTACAGCAGATGACACCTGGACAAAGCAGGAGTTAGAGGCCGTTGAGAAAGTAAATAAACAAGAGGTTAAGCAGCAATATGTAGAGAGACAAGTTGAAAAGTACAAACGGTTGACAAAATATTCTTTGGATAATGATAATCAGAAAATGTATGAGACGAGATCAAAAGATTGGTCTGATAAAGTAGATGAGGTGGATTTCTTAGATCGAATTAAAGCCTTTTTTAATTCAGCATCAATTGACATCATGGAAGATTTTGAAATGAGCTTGCATGATGTTAAAAATAAAGATACTCGGGTACTATTAAAGCAATCGAAAGCCAGAGTAAAGTTTAATAAATCGAAGAAGAAAAAGTCCTATTATACTAAAGGAGTGATTTATATTGCTGAGAATGCAACACCGTCAACTATAGCCCATGAATTATTTCATGAGATCGATCATACTTACGGACTTACGCAGAATGGTGCATTGACATTACAAATCCAAAACGACTATAAAAGATTATTACAATTATCGTCTAATTATGGTAAATCGATAGAAGATATGTTATATTTAAAATATCCGGAGGTATTTGAAAATGGACGTAGAGGAATAAAATTACAGGAAGAATTTAGGGGTATTTCGGATATTTTAAATGGCATGTCAAGGGGGAAGATTAGACTGGGGTATAGGCATCAAGACGATTATTGGTTGAAACCTCTGAAATTAGAAAAAGAGACTTGGGCAC
>NZ_JNGB01000273.1:0-2296 GCF_001029355.1 Robinsoniella sp. RHS | reverse complement strand
TAGGTGCCCGCTCCGGTATTTGCATATACCTGTGCATTAAAAATAATCTTACGGTATTGATCATCCGCCATTCGTAACATTGCGTGTTCCGCTTTGGAAAAATCCTTCCGGGTGGCTCCGATCAAGGCATTCAGTTTACGATCATTCAGTTTAAAAAACTCACCCGTTGTCTGCATACTTTTATTCAGACTTCCCGGAGGTTTCCAACCTTTCTTTATGGCATTCATGATCTCTATTTCCTGATCCAGTCCGCCTTGCTTTCTTGCCTTATGGATTATTTCATCCACAGATCCATTTATATCTGCAAATTTCCCTTGAAATTTCTTCTGGTTCTGCTTCTTATATTTTTCCAGTGCCTGCAGCTGTTTTGCCTGCCACATTTCCCAGCGCATTTCTTCTGCCGTTTCTTCCACCTTATGCCGCTTCATATTCCGCATCATGGAAGCGATCAGTTCTTCTTCAATGGCAGCGAATGCTTCTTCGATATCATATGGTTCCATATGAATCACCTGCCATTCGACAGCACTTTAAAGCCCTGGCTCTTAAACTGCCGGATCATTGCTTTAAGCTGGGTGGAGCTGCTGCATTTATCACACCGCAGTTCTGCATAATCATTTTTTTCAATTGCGTAGATTCCAAAGGCTACCTGTTCACTGGCTATTTTTAGAAGCCCCTGGTATTCCTTCCGGCTCATGCGGTACATTCTTTTCGCTACCTGCACTTTCATCTGGCAGCCCCCCTTCTACGTTTGCTTTAAAGCCTCCAAGATCCATGTTGATTCCGGGCTCATCTGCTTCTGTAATGCCCTGCTCTGCCTTAAGCCGTTGGATCTCTTCCTGCTTACAGTGTTCATCCAGGGTATCGCCATACAGTTCTTCTACCACCCGCTCGATAGACATAATGCCCTGGGTTTTTGCTTTTCCTATGGTTTCCACCTGTGACTCAAAACTTGGATTAGCATATTCTCCGAATGGTATGTTTACTTCCACCTCTTCCACTGGTTTCCCATATAGCAGGTTGTAAGCATTTATGCATG
Organism: Robinsoniella sp. RHS; assembly: GCF_001029355.1. Taxonomy (NCBI): domain Bacteria; kingdom Bacillati; phylum Bacillota; class Clostridia; order Lachnospirales; family Lachnospiraceae; genus Robinsoniella; species Robinsoniella sp. RHS. Next base: position 1,260 of record NZ_JNGB01000273.1, on the reverse strand, counting down.
CAGCAACCACTTCCGGCAGCGTCTCCTGCAGTGCCTCTATAATCGCATTCCGGGTATATAGCGTGGCTTTTTCTTTTTCCCTCTGTGCTTCTGCATTGTCAAGCTTCTTTGTGTCTATGCCAAGTGTAGAAGGGGATATCACTCCTTGTAGACACTGGTCAAGCGCTGTTATGTAGGAAGCAAGGTAACTTTCATGGGGGATAACCGGCTGCTGTGTATCGATTTGGTTCCTTGCACCCTCCCCCATATCAGAATCACATTTAATGAAACGGTTATCAAAAGAGTTTGGCTTTAGCAGATCCCCTTTATCTGGATCCCGGGGAATGAGCGATTCCGGAATATATGTCTTTGTCCTGCCTGCCCGTAATGCGTCCATCCACTGCGACCAGGTTTCGTCAAATGCGTCAAAGCAATCCACCTTGCCGTCATAGATGCTGCCGCCTCTGCCCTCATATTTGGCACTTTCATACACCTGTAACGGCACCGCAAGAATTACTTTCTCATCGAATGCCCAGTCAGACACTCCTTTTGTATTGTCGATTGCATGCAAGTCAACCAGTTTCTCTCCTTCATACAGTTCATTCCGGATATACCCGTGTCCGTAATGCTCATACAGGACATACTGCTGGCTTCTGACGGTGTACGGCGTCTTAAACACCACCTCTTCCAGATCATCTCCGTCATAGACCAATTCAATTCTTTCCCCCGGATACCAGCGCAGGATCGGATATTCGCTTTTCTTAGTGTTAATGGTAACCTTATAGGCTCCATCTCCAATATAGAGTACCTCTTTTAAAGACCTTTCAAATTTCTTCCGAAACCTGTTTGCTTTCTCTATGTCTTTCCACAGCAGTTCCTGTGCTGGATTTTTAAATTCAAAGTCATTCATATCTTCCGTTATGATCCCGCTTAAAATCCGCACAATCATCCCGGGCAATCCGGTGTGTATCTTCCTCATTTCCATACCAGGGGTACACTTAGATGCCCAGAATTTATACCTGTCTGCGTATTCTGGATTCTGTTGGTACATCTGCTCTAACTCATTTCCTTCTCCCCTATACCAGACTCTGTTTCGGATTGCACTTTGTTCAAAGTCCATTACCTCGGTAATCTGTATACTGGAAGCGGACGGCTGTATATTTAGCCAGTTGATTATTCCCCTTTTTATATTGTCACCCATGCGTTTTGTCCACCTCACTTTTTCACATCCTCCTCAAATCCAATCAGCTGCCGGTACGGAATCCATGCATACTGATTCGC
>NZ_JNGB01000272.1:0-1349 GCF_001029355.1 Robinsoniella sp. RHS | reverse complement strand
TTGGCTGTATCCCACAAAAGATATCAGATTGAAGACTGTTTTCGAATCATGAAAACAAATTTTACCGGAAGACCTGTAAACCACCGTCTGCCAAATCGCATTAGAGCTCACTTCATGATCTGCTATACTGCGCTGCTTGTGTACCGTTTACTGGAAGCCAAACTTGATGACCAGCATACACATGTGACGACAGAAAACTTAATTAATAACCTTGAAAATATGAATGTGACGAATATTCACGACGTCGAATATATGGCTCTCTATAATGGTAGCAAGGCACTAGATGCCCTAACCCAACTAACATCGCTAAACTTGGACAGGCTGCATTATAAACCAAAGGAACTGAATGGAACAATTAAAAAAATTTTAAAGTAACGTTTACATACAACAATTTCATAATCAGTATAAGCCGATAACCTCAGTATTTATAAGGTGTATCGGCTTTTCGTCTTCTTGTAAGTGTCGAAAACGGGATATCAAATGTGTAGTCAACAGCAAAATCCTGTTATACTGGTTAAATTGGGGTTTTGTTGAGGAAGGGACGCTTTGTAGATGTAGATAGTGCAACGTAAAGATGGGTGTGGGAAACTGGCATGGGCGGGTCTTCGACACTTTCCATATCTCTAAAGTACCTTAAAGCCTTGATACAGGCTTATTTTTTTGTCAAATTTTTACTATTTTTATGTTGTATGTGTTGTATTTGTGTGGTATAATAATTACAGGGGTGATGCATTTATGAAAATATACTTTGATAAACGACTAAAGGATCCCACTTATTATGCACAGCAGGGAATCCGTAATGGAAAGAAAACAACCACCAGAAATATTAAAAACTTTGGAAAACACTCCGAGTTATTGAAGGTCACAGATGATCCTGAACTCTATGTGAGAGAACAAATCAAAAAGATGAATGAGGAATACCGCGTTGGCAAAGTCTCTTTCAATCTGACTGCCGATTTCAACGAAAGGGTCAGACCTTCTGCTGATGAAGCATCGGCTTCCAACTGGTTGAATATTGGGTATTTCTTTCTTCAGGACATCATGAAAGAATTGAATCTCAAGGAGTTCTTTCATGAGATAACAAATGACCGCAAAAATACTTTTGATTGTTTTACAATCGCTCGTTTCCTTACTTATGCAAGGATTTTAGATCCCAAATCCAAACACGCTACCTGGAATCGTCTCGCTTCCTACTTTGAACAGCCGGAGTTTGATTACCAGCATATTCTTAGATTCATGGATATCTTGGAAGCGAATTACGACACTTATCTGACATGGCTTTACAAAAACAGCAATTCTGTCATTAAGCGAGATTCATCTGTCCTATACTATGATTGCACAAACTTTTA
>NZ_JNGB01000271.1:0-2218 GCF_001029355.1 Robinsoniella sp. RHS | reverse complement strand
ATGTATGTATCAAATAAAGGCGGTGTTTTTATGGTAGATCAACAACAAAAATTAGTATTAAGTTCCTACATGAAAATATATGAATTGGTGGTTCCCAGGAATAATCTTCTCCGACAGATAAAAGAACTCGTAAACTTCGGATTTATTTATGAAGAGTTTAATTGATAAAGGGGGGGGGGGTATTGTCTTGATAACGGACGTAATGCAGTTCCACCTATCCGCATGTTTAAATATCTGCTGTTAAAAGCAATTTATGATCTATCGGATGTTGATGTCGTAGAGCGTTCCAGGTATGATATGTCTTTTAAATACTTTCTGGATATGGTGCCGGAGGAGGAGGTTATTAATCCCAGCTCATTGACGAAATTTCGTAAATTGCGATTAAAAGACATGGCACTTTTAGATATGCTGATTGCGAAAACAGTCCAGATTGCATTAGAGCAGGAAATCATAAAATCAAAAACCATTATTGTTGATGCCACACATACAAAATCAAGATACAATCAAATGACTCCGCGGCAGGCACTACAGGAAAGGTCAAAAAAACTACGGCGTACCGTTTATGAAGTGGAAGAAACAATGAAAAACCAGTTTCCTGCTAAAAATACAGAAGATTCTCTGGAAAAAGAACTGGCGTATTGCAATCAGCTTATTTCCACTATAAAAGAGAATAAAACGATATGCAGCTATCCCAAAGTGCAGGAAAAATTGAAATTATTAGAAGAAGCTGTCCGTGATGACCTTGAACAAATGGATACCTCAAAAGATGGGGATGCAAAAATTGGACATAAGACAGCAGACACCTCCTTCTTTGGATATAAAACACATATCGCCATGACGGAAGAAAGAATTATTACAGCTGCCACAATAACCAGCGGAGAGAAAACGGATGGAAAGGAATTGGCAGCCCTGGTACAGAAAAGCAGGGAAGCAGGAATGGAGATTAAAACAGTTATTGGTGACAAGGCATATGCAAGCAAAAAAAATATAGATGCTGCAAGAGAAGAAGATTATGAACTGGTCGCTAGATTATGCAGTAATGTTACACAAGGAAATCGTAAAAAGGAAGATAAATTTGAATTTAACAAAGATGCTTTAATGTATCAATGTAAAGCAGGGCATATGGAAATCCATAAATATCTGAATAAACAAAAAGCTGAGGGCAGGAATGCGCGGATAACCTATACTTTTGATATAAAAAAATGTAAAAAATGCCTTTATAGAGAAGGATGCTACAAAGAGGGAGCGAAAAAAAAGACATATACAGAGACGGTCATCAGTGATACCCATAGCGAACAGGCACAATTTCAGGAAACGGAATATTTTAAAGAAAAAGTAAAAGAGCGTTATAAGATAGAAGCAAAAAACAGCGAGTTAAAACATAGACATGGTTATGACGTTGCGTCATCATCAGGTCTTATTGGCATGGAAATGCAGGGAGCGATGGCAATATTTGCAGTGAACCTCAAACGAATCATGAAAGTGATGGGGGAAAAATAAAGGAATCCCTAGTTCAGAAAAAGGAATCATCCATAGAAAATGCACAAAAATCCACCAGAAAAATTTGAGTCTGGTGGATTTTGTGTTTTATTATTAAGGAAGGATTTAAAAACATATGTTTTTCAGTGCCCTCGGTTTTCTCAGCAGTGTGGGACCCCGGGCGTGTGGCATGCCGGACGTTATTGGCTTAGATCACATAAAAACCAATAAACCAGCTGGATGTTATCACTGTGAACTGTCTCTAAATTCTACTACAGTATATTTGTGGTTATAGTACCTACATCCAGTTAAGTCTGTGATCAGGAAAGCAGGTAAAATTTCGTCTTATCATCCCCCTTTCACACTGAACTACCGTAACACACTCTGCTGCATCCAAAAACAAACAGACCGTCACTACCCAGGGGTCTCCACCAGGCTGAGAAAACCAGCTTTGTATCAACGAATGCTATCTCGGAAAGATGGGCGTGGGAAACTGGTATGGGCGGAGGAAGCGTAGAGCAGAGCTGAGTATTTACTTACCTTTTCGAAGTGTTTTTTGGCGGATAGTATTCGACTGGCTCCCATCGGATACTAAGCGGGCACTGAGCCGAGAAATGCATCAGGATTTCTCGGTGAATGCCCGCGTGCCGCCAAAAAGCACTTCGGAAAGGTTAGAAAATACCAGTTCTGCGGCCAGCTGACGGAGCCCATGCCAGTTTCCCACGCCCATCTTTCCGTA
>NZ_JNGB01000270.1:0-1232 GCF_001029355.1 Robinsoniella sp. RHS | reverse complement strand
AATTTTATGAATGAAAATGCTAATATTAAAGGCTTCCTGAAATATTTCACTTTCAACTGGATGTCCGGGCATCGATCCATACAAAAAAGACTGATAATCCGTTAATTCTCGGAATATCAGCCTTTTTATCATCAGTTTTCAGTTTTTAAAATCATTCATCCCTTTTCCCCAAACCACAGTCATTAGAAACTCCTCTAACAGCAAACCTTAAAGTAAGCGGCTCTTTTGGATCAATCAGATATTCATCATGAATCGGCGCCCCCCAGCTGTCATCTCCGCCTACTCCCATCTGTTTTGCTATCATTCTTACCCACGTATAATTTACGGCAGGAAGTTCGTATAAATGCATGGCATTCTCCAGTTCATATGCACTGTATGGCAGAACACTGCACTCAAAGTCACCTTCCAACGCTGAAAATTCAATGCCTTCATTCTGGGCATCTGTTACTTTTATCCATCCCACTTCGGTACGGTTCCCGCACTCCTGAGGGATCAGATACGGAGTCAGATTCTGTTCAGGCGTCGTTTTGTAGACACCCTTTTTTGCTCCTGCCTTTCGATCCCAATAATTTTCCATTGGACCCTTACCGTAATACGTAACCTGTTTTAGCCTGCTTTTTAACTTAAAGTCCATTCCAAATAGCGGAATATATGGCATTTGTTCTGCGCCGGGATAAGATACCGCAACCTCAAGTGTCCCGTCTGCATACATGGTATATATTACACTGGATGTAAATTTCGGTATACTTCCGGCTTCATAAAGAAATGTAAAAGTTACCTTGTCTTCACTTTCTTCCATTTCAAACTTATCACTTAAATATCTCTGCCCCAGACTTGCAGCCTGCCACTGGCTTAATAGCGCCTCTGTCTTCATTCCCCGGTCATTATCTGTAGTCGCCCTCCAGTAAGATAGTTTCGGCACTCGGGTAATATATTCCTTCTCGCCATATACCAGGGAAATAATTCCGCCCTCCTGTTTTGAGAACATGGCAAAACAGCGTTCTGTGCGGACTCCTATATTTACATCTCCATGAATCACCTCAAATATTTTCCCAGGGTGCTGTTTAGCTCCATGGCTTTGCACTTTAATAATTTCCTGTCCAAAGGCCACTTCATATCCGGCGCTTTCCCAGAGCGTATCCTGTCCCAGTACCATAGAAACCGTACAGCAGTATTCCCCTGGCTGTTTTAAAACCTCATGTCCAAAAGGAAGGCTTGTCTTTTGCCCCGGT
>NZ_JNGB01000269.1:0-1246 GCF_001029355.1 Robinsoniella sp. RHS | reverse complement strand
TATAGGAATTCCAACGTTCCCAAATTGTTGTTGCTCCCTGATCAATACTGTACATCCAGGATGGATTGTCCCTCTGGAGTAACAGGGTGTATGCCATATCAACAGCACCAACTTCTGTAAGCGTCTGATTCAGCATAGCAGTACCAACAAATCCGGTACCAAGTTTATTTCCGTTAGCTTTAATCTTATTAACCAGAATATCTGTTGCTGCCTGCTTCTGGTCATCATCTTTAAACAGACCTACTTTTAAAGTGATTAAATATCCTGTCTGCGTATCTGCACCAGCTGCTAAAGTACCATCGTTATTAATATATTTTTCCTGGAAATGGTCTTTAATTTCATTAAATCTTGCTCTGTATGCCTCTGCTTTCTGTGTTTCTCCGATAGCATCTGACATTTCAGCCATTAACTGAGTATCATATGCGTAGTAAGCACATGCGATCAGATTTCTGATAATACCCTGGTTGTCCTGTTCATTTGGAGCCAGCCAGTCACAATAAGCAGTTCCTGCACCCTCAAAACCTCTGCTGTTAAGCCAGTTCATGTATTTTTCCATAGAATCGTACATCTGAGAGATGATCTGTGTATCCCCATACATCTTAAACATGGTATAAGGAACGATAATTCCGGCATCTCCCCAAGCTGCATTACCTGCACCTACTGCTGCAGATCTTGGAATTGTATCGGTATACTGTCCAACACTTGTCTGGCTGTCTCTTGCATCCTGTCCCCATTTATTAAAGAAACCTGCAACATTTGCATTGTAAGATGCCGCCCCGATAAATACCTGTGTATCACCTGACCAACCAAGACGTTCATCTCTCTGCGGGCAGTCTGTAGGTACACTTAAATAGTTACTTCTCTGTCCCCAGAGTGTATTGCTGATTAACTGGTTTACGGATGAATTGCTTGTCTCCAGACTACCCGTTTCCGGAATAGCCGAACCCAGGACTTCTGCCCGGAAGCTGTCAATTGTAATATCAGCATCTGCCGAAATAGATACATAACGGAATCCATAAAAGCTGAATGTCGGACGATAGCTTTCTTTTTCGTCACCTTTCGCAATATAAATGGATGTGGATGCAGCTGATCTGTAGTTTGCCATATAAAGGCTTCCTTCCGGACCGTCATTTCCTCTGGAAGTTTTACCGCTGTCATTTAACATTTCTGCAAAATGCATGCTGATCTGTGCATCTTTTGGTGCTTTTACTGTGATATTTGGCCATCCTACCATATTCTGTCCTAA
>NZ_JNGB01000267.1:0-1398 GCF_001029355.1 Robinsoniella sp. RHS | reverse complement strand
AGCCAATAAGAAGGTTTCCTGGAGATCTTCCAACAATTCCGTTATTTCAGTAGATGCAAACGGAAAAGTAACCGCTAAAAAAGCAGGTAAAGCAACAGTCACAGTAAGGACAGCGGACGGTGGAAAAGAGGCATCCTGTAAGATCACAGTTACTACGGTTAAGGCAAAGAAAATTTCCCTGAACAAAAAAAGCAAAACCATTTATAAGGGAAAAGCTTATCAGCTTAAGTCTTCCTTAAAGCCGTCAAATGCAACAGATAAAGTGGTCTGGACCAGTTCCAATAAGAAAGCTGCTACCGTATCCCGGAACGGGCTTGTAAAAGCCAAAAAAGCTGGGACAGCAACAATTACTGCAAAGATATCCAGTAAGAAGAAAATAACCTGCAGAATCACTGTAAAGGAGGTGAAGGCAAAGAAGGTTAAGATGAACCTTCACAAGAAAACATTAAAGACAGGAAAAACATTACAGCTTAAAGCAACTGTAAAGCCAAAGAACAGTACAGATACTTTAAAATGGGAAAGCTCAAATAAAAAGGCAGCAAAAGTTTCCCAAAAAGGAGTTGTTACAGCTTTGAAAAAAGGACGTACAACCATTACGGTATCCACACCGCAAGGAAAGAAAGATTCCTGCATTATCACAGTAGGATAAGGTTCTGTTCGAGGCACAAGTATACAGGTGAATGTGGAAGTAAAACATTCACATTTACCTGGTTAAAATCGCAAAAAATGCGGCATAGGAGGAAAATATGAGAGGTTGGAAAAGATTTATATCCGGTATTCTGACAATGGTATTAATGATCACGAGCATATTACCAATGACAGTTACAGCGGCGGAAAATTTAACACCGGGCCATGAGTTTACGGCTGACTGGATCTGGAGCAATGATGCAAGGGAAGCCGGGCAGTGGATGAGTTTCCGTAAAACATTTAATTTGGAGAAAGTGCCGGAAAAAGTAGAGGCATACATAGCGGCAGATTCTAAATACTGGCTGTGGATTAATGGTGAAATGGCAGTATTTGAAGGTATGGTAAAAACCGGACCGAACAGATCAGACATGTATTATGACAAAGAAGATATCGCCAAATTCCTGAAAGAAGGCAAGAACACGATTGCCGTGCAGGTTGTCTACTTTGGTAAAAGCGGTTACGGATTCAAAGATTCCGGTAAGCCGGGCTTCTTATTTGACGCTGACTTTGGAGAAGGTGCACTGAAAGAAGGAACAAAAATTGTCAGCGATACCAGCTGGAAAGCAGTGAAAGATCCTGCTTATGGAAAGCATGATATGGATTCCAACTACAGGCTGGCGGAACCCAATATTATGTACGATGCCAATGCAGAACTGACAGGCTGGCAGGGAACAGAGTTTAACGATTCCAAATGGGAAAATGCCGTGATTC
>NZ_JNGB01000266.1:0-3402 GCF_001029355.1 Robinsoniella sp. RHS | reverse complement strand
ACCGCTGTACTTCTTAGCAATAAGAACCTGGTACCATCCTGGTTCTTTATTAATTACATCCATAAGATTACCTTTGTTAAGAGTCTTGTATGGTCCAGAAATGATACCATAGTTTGTCCCCGGCCCTTTCCGGACATTAACACCATCTCCAGTGCATCTTCCAACCCATACGGAATCTTCTGTACCTTTTACAATTGCGTCGAAGCCAGCGCCTTTGATTTTATCCGCCAGGGCTGTTGCATTGCCTTTATTGCTAAATGCTCCACACTGTACCTTATACTGTCCTGCTTCTTCCTTAACGATTGTCATCAAATCCTTTGCTTTTTAATACAGCTGCATGGCTATTCGCCAGCTTCTTATCCTTATAGCTGCCCGCCTGTACCTTGTAAGTACCGGTTTGCTCCAGTTCCGGATGTGGTGCGGGTGTGGGTTTCGGCTGTTCTTCTTTCATGCCGGTAATAGCTTCCAGGATATTTAAAATCTTGCTGCCATATCCGCTGCCTGCAGCCCATCCTTTGCCTTTTGGGTTTTCCGGGATACCCAACCATTCTACGAACTCAGCACAGCCTCTTTCTACATATTGGAACCGTGGATCTACACATTCTTTGCTTAACGGCTCTGTGCAGCCGTATGCTTTAAGGTGCTGGATCTGCGCACGGATACCTGTTTTAGTGTTAGGGAAGGAATTTCCTTTCATACCGTTTGCAGTTACGCCCATACCACAGAAGTTGTTCTGATCCAGGGTTACTGCACTATCCTTAAATGTAAAATTTCCGGTTTCTAGGCAGCTTTGTGCAAAAGCGATGTCTCCCCGGATTCCTTCTGCCTTTCCTTCCTGGATGTACTGCGGAACCATATCCAAAACTGATTGCGCCACGATGGGATTTTTGGATCGAATATATTTCTGCATCTGCTCCGCTGTAGCTGCAGCTTTACCAGTAATCTTAGTACCGGATGCACTCGAACTTCCTCCTAGAGACTTTTTGAATACCTGCCAGGCAGATTCGTTTAAAACATAGGGGTTGGGACAGATCTTCCCATTCACATCATAGTGGCGGATAACCCGGTCAACTGGAATCCCATATTTTTGCATCAGCATCTTTGTTAACTCTATGGTTGCTCTTACTGTAGCATCTTCGTAATACCAATCCTGGTCATTGGCATTCATAGAGGTGGTGCTACGCTTCCTGACACACATCTCTATATTTAACGTATTGTAATTATTTGCCTTGCCGTAGAATGCTCCGCCGCCGCTTCCCTGTCTGCCACCGCCTACGCTCCATGCTCCGTTGCAGTCTTCTACACTCTGCCAGACCTCTCCGCCAAATCCTACGTAGTAATGTGCACTGGCTCCAACATCTCCGCTTGCATAATAAATGCAGTTTGCTTCTGCTCCGCCCAGGGCGCCGACATAGTGTATAACAATGTATTGGATTCCCTGTCCATTTCTGCCGTTGTAATGGTTGTAAGGTGTTATTTTCTTATTTATCTGCATAATGTTACCTATCCTTTCTAAAAAGAAAGAGAGCGATTACTCGCCCTCTGATTTATTGATAATCTTTGTAAATGCCTGGTGCAATCCGGTACTTGCTAATCCTGTAAAGGCTCCATACACAACGGTTTCTAACCCTATTGGAGTATTTGCCAGTCCTGCCGAAACACACGCTAATACAGCCCCCAGCACTGCCAGGATCGTTGGTATGTACTGGTTACTTACCTTTTCCAACCAGGTTATATGCTTAATGCAGTAACCTACGATTAAACATGCTACTAAAACTACTGGGATATAATAATCCTGTAAAAATCCTAAATCCATAATATTACCTCTTTCTTATAAATATTGGGCTGCCATAAAGATCAACCCGGTTGCCACCGCACCAGATATAACAGAAACGATTGTTGTAAACGCTGTCTTCTTTGCACTGTTCCAACGTTCTGCCGGTTCATTTTCCAGTTTCTGCAGCCGGTCTCCCTGCTTTCCCTGCTCTTCCATCATCGTTTTCATGTTCAATGCCAATTCTTTAACGGACATTGCAAGTTCCTGTATATTCTTTTGCTGTTCTTCCAGATCTGTTGTCCGGTGTTTCAATGATCCGATCTCTTTTCCGTATTCGGCAATCTTTACTGCCACTTCTTCGTCATTCATCTCTCTGCCTGCCTTTCCTAATTTTTTTTTAAAAATAAAAAGACCTTCAGGGTGGGTGCTGCTCTGATTTCCATATAAAATCACTCCTTTCACTATAAATAAAGCACTTATAAAAATTCATTTTCGAATGAACTCTTATAAATGCTCTATGTTCCGGGATAAACACGAATTTCACTAATTCTACAAAGACTTATGAATTGCAAAACAGTGTAACTGGACTTGTTTATCATATAGCAGTAGGGCGAATGAGGATACTTTCTTATGATCTTAATTTTCCTGATGGTTATAAGCCAAATGAATCCTATCTTTTTATGCATATTACAGAAAAGCCTTTATGCAATATTTACGCTGATGCATTTAAAGGGTATTCCACTGTGAGAGGGGAGCCATGTCGCATACATCTTAATTGTAATAATCAGTTTTTATATGCTTATATGCCAACCACTACTGGTAGTGTAAAGGGAACTGTTATATATCTTGTTTAAACAATTATATTGCGAAATACAAGCATGGCAAACATGGACTTAGAATTCAACTCTTACCCAACCCACGTAACTGAAAAAGAAAAATATTCTTTGCTGGCTACGTTTTTATTTGGTATAACATACACTCCCGCCTCGGTATATGCACCATCTTTAGGTTTTATATATCCGGTACCGCTTGAAAAGGAGAAAGGAATATCAAATGCCGTTTCATTAAAATACTTCTTCGGGATTCCAGCAATGCGGTATTCTATTCCATTATTCAAAGATACTTTTGCCATTCCTCCTGTTATGTAAGTATGAACTTTACCGGCATTAAATAATGCAGAAGATGGGCAAACAGTATTAGAAACTGTTTCACCACTAACCGCTAAATTCGTGTTTTCCTCAGATGATTTTAGTTCCTATTTTCCTGTACAAAAATATTTTTAGGTACAACAAAAACACCTGCCAAAAGCAGATGTAAAAATATTCTAAATTGTATTATAATTATGCACTTAAGTACTTATTGTGGTTAAACCGTAAACTCTCTTCATTTATGGTGCAATATATCATGGTTGTTTCCGTCTTTGCGTGCCCTAACATCTTAGAAACTTCCTGCAGTGGCATGCCTCTATTAAGTGCATTTGTTGCTGCTGTTCTCCGGTATCTATGCGGATGCACCTTTTCCACACCTGCTTTACGCCCTAAGCGCCTTAAAATGTCCTCTACGCCGGATATTGTTAATCTTGTATATGGTTCCTTTTCGCTAACAAACAATGCTTCATTATTATC
>NZ_JNGB01000265.1:0-1507 GCF_001029355.1 Robinsoniella sp. RHS | reverse complement strand
TCTGCAGACTGGGAATAATAAAATACCTGAGGACCATGCACCGACTCGGCAGTATAACTGTTCTGATGGATGCTCACCGTAAATCTGGGGTTGGCGCTGTCAATTAGTTCACATCGTTTTCTCATATCCTGCTGCTTCTTATTGGAAGCACCGGGATCATAAAGCCCATCCTGCGTTTCCCTGGTCATTACAACCGTAACTCCTTTATCTGTGAGGATTTTCTGAATTTTCTTGGCTATTGCCAGATTCAGATCTTTCTCAAGAGCTTTATTAATCCCAACCTTTCCAGGGTCATCTCCGCCGTGTCCGGGGTCCAGAACAATTACTCTGTCCGAGCTCACCTGACTCCCACCAGGTTTACCAACCTCAGATTCAGCTGTTACTGCCGCACTTTTTGCCAGCCTGCTGTCAGCTGCCAGGCTTCCGCCCATACTTCCCAGGAAATAAGCACCTACCAGCACCAATATTCCCATTCCCAGTTCTATCATATTTTTTCTCATAAAAATATCCCTGTCTCATACACTTATTACCAGTATATGCGGCAGGGATATGCTACATTCTATGACTTCTCTATTTGTTTATAAAACTGTCCCATGGCTGAAGAACAGCTTTCTTTTTATTATAATTCATTTTCGAAATAACTTTACTGCATCCTTGCTTTAACTTACATATTTTAAAATAACGTCCCAGATGCTTGCTCTTTCAAATCCAAGCTTCCAGGCGGCGATTCCACCCAGATTGTATTCTTTAACTAATTTAGCCTTTTCCTCAATGGACTTCTCATTCTCCAGCCAAATCTTATAGTTGTTGCCGTCACCACCGGTAAACTCTGCATAATCCTGCATAGTTCCTTCGTCCCAGGCTGCCTCAACCCCATTATTTGCAAGAGACTCATCTGCCTGATCCATACCAATCGCTTCACTGGACAACTCCGTAGAGCCGTTCTTATTTGTTGTGATCTTCCACAATCTGGTGTAAAAAGGAACTGCATTGATTACCTTCTCTGCAGGTACTTCAGCAATCGTCTCTGTAATTCCAGCCTTTACAAACGGCATGGATGCCACTGAGCCGGCTTCTTCAGAACCCACATAGTGCTCATCATAACCCATTATAATGACATAATCTGCTACAATACCCTGTTCTTTTCGGTTATAATGTGCCGTAAACGGCTTCGGAACCGGATCATCTATGGATAAAACAATTCCATTCTTGCGGCATTTTACTGAAAGTTCACGAATGAACTGAATATATCCGTCTGCAGCATCCTCCGGAATTGTCTCAAAATCCACATTAATTCCTTCAAAGCCATTTTGAATTGCGGATGCAATCAGTTGATTTGTAATCTTTTCTCTGGACGCTGTAGAACTTAATACCTTTGTAGTATCCACCTGTTCACTGAAATTGTCAATTAATGCCCAGACTTCCAGATCGTTGGCATGTGCAGTTTTAACATAATCCGCGTCTGCCAGACTGGTGAGGTTTCCATCATTATCAGCAATAGAAAACC
>NZ_JNGB01000264.1:0-1659 GCF_001029355.1 Robinsoniella sp. RHS | reverse complement strand
TCAGCCAGAATACTTTCCAGCTGGGCAATTGCTTCTTCAAGCTTGCCAATCTGCTCATCTACTGCATCCTGATCCGCATTCTCATCTTCGAAAACTTTCCTTGCTTCAGCAATTGCTGCTTCCAGTACAGCGTAACTCTCTGCTGTATATCCATCCGGAATGTAAGCTTCTGCTGTTTCCAGCGCCGTCTGTAAAACAGTCTTGTCTACATTGTTGTCATACTCTGTATAAAGCTCGTTAATCTTTTCGCTGTTTACCGCACCGTTGTAAATTCTAAGGTCATCCAGTTCCAGATTGTCCGGATACTGTGAGTCATTGCTGTAACCGTTCTTTCCTACACGGTTTACTGCTGTCTCTGATCCGGTAATTGTCTGCGGATCTCCCAGTACTGTGACTTCTTGTTCCTGTCCATTCTTATAGATCTTACCCGTTTTGCTGTCTGAATCCCAGGTTACTGCAATATGTGTCCATTCATTTAATGGAAGGAAGTCATTCGGGTTCTGTGCTACATAAATTCCATTGAATCCATCCATTACGAAGAAGGATGAGTATTCATCGCCTACCGGATAATTTGTATAGAATCCTTTTCCATTATAGGCTGATTCATCTTTTGCCCATAACAGGGAGTTATTTCCTGATAATTCTCCTGTACGCTTAAACCAGTAGGAGATTGTGATATCCCTGGAAGCCAGGTTTGCACCTGCCGGAATTTCAAATGAGGTATCTTCTCCGTCAAATTTAAGTGCATCGCCGCTCTTGCCTTTTACAAAATCAATATCTTCCAGTTTTGGAACTGCTACCGTATAATTACTAGCAGAATTGTCCTTGATCTGGGTAAGATCATCCTGTTTATCAAAGCTATAATGTAATACCAGTTCTGCATTTTCAATCTTATCCAGTTGTCCCATTGCTGCCTTTAATGCTTCTACTGCTTTATTTACATCTGCTTCAACGGCGTCTTCCGACTTTAATATTTCTTCTGCATCGGTAATTGCTTTGCTAAGTACTGCATAACTTTCCTCTGTGTATTTTGCAGGATCAAATGTTTTTGCTTCCTGCAGAGTCTTTTGCAGTTCTGCCTTTAATCCTACTAATCCGGAAACTGCAGTGTTCAGATCATCCAGTGCTTTGTTAATCTGTGCCTGTGTCACATTGCTGTCCTTTAAGAGTTCTTCCGCTGCCGTAATTGCATCTGTTAACTTCTTAAATGATTCTGCGGTATAATCCTTAGCTGCATAATCTTTTGCCTTAATCAGTTCTTCTGACAGTTTGGAGGTATCTACGGACATTCCTCTTACATTAACCGTCATTTTTGCTTTTGTTGTTGTACCTTCAACAACTCCCTCAATGGTAAATGTTCCTTCCGCTGCAACCTGGTCTGCGGTAATTTCAGGCCATGTTACCTTGACACTGACATTGTCCTTTACACCATTGTTGTACAGAACCATAACGGTCTGCGGCATATATGGAAGGTTTCCTGCCAGGGTGTTGACTGTTGTGTCGTCGACGGTTGTAATGGTTGCTTTATCCATATCAGACCTTGCTGTAATGGTCGCCGTAACAAATTTACCGGTTTCTTCATTTACACCATTGATTGTAAACTGTCCGTCTGCAGCTACCTGATCCTGTGTGATAGCATCCCAGAGTACTTTTACGGAT
>NZ_JNGB01000263.1:0-1065 GCF_001029355.1 Robinsoniella sp. RHS | reverse complement strand
GCTAACTGGTGTATCATTGCGGCAGAAAAATATCTTCTTCCAATCTATGAACGTATGCATATGGAATTAATCACCCGCGAAGTAATCCATGCAGATGAGACTACCTGCCAGGTATTGCGTGAAAAGGGAAAAACTGCACAGTCCACATCTTATATGTGGATTTACGCTTCCGGAACTGACGGTCTTCCTAAAATCGTCATGTATGAATACCAATCCGGCAGAGGGGGGATCCATCCACAGGAATTTCTGGAAGGATTTCATGGCCTGCTTCAATGCGATGGCTATCAGGGATACAATAAGGTTATCGATGTATTGCTTTGCTGCTGTATGGCTCACTGCAGAAGGAAATTTTTCGAAGCTCTACCGGCAGAGAAAAAGAAAACCATGAAACTTCTTGATATCAATTCGGAAGTAGCCATCAAAGAACCTGAAATCCCGGAATCAGACCTTGATAAATACATTCCTGCCGAAATCGGTGTTGCTTATTGCAACAAACTGTTTTATCTGGAACGGGAATTCAAGGATCTGCCACCGCAAGAACGTAAAGCAAAGCGTTTGGAGTTAGAAGTAACGATATGGGATAACTTCTGGAAATGGGTTGACTCCTTGAACACAACGAAGGGCAGCAAGCTCTCGAAAGCGGTGGACTATGCCCAAAATCACAGGGATAGTTTATGCAATTATCTACAAGATGGACGTTGCGAATTATCCAACAACGCCGCCGAACGGATGGCAAAATCTTATGCAATTGGAAGAAAAGCTTCCCTGTTCCATGCATCAGTCGCTGGTGCAAATGCAAGTGCCATCCTATATAGTCTCGTAGAGACTGCAAAAGCAAACAATCTGAACGTGTTCCAATATATCTATACATTGCTGTTGTACATGCCGGGTTACAAAAATGGGCCTGATGGTATTGAACAATTACTGCCATGGAGTGATTTCATAAAAGAGCATTGTTCCAGATTAATAGATGTTGAAACAGTAACGGTTGAAGATCATCCAGCCATGACTGTTTAAATTTATTGAAAACTAGTAAACGTTGGGAAAGTCTATACGCTATGTTAT
>NZ_JNGB01000262.1:0-1510 GCF_001029355.1 Robinsoniella sp. RHS | reverse complement strand
AAATACATTATGCAATGCCGTTGAGGTGCATGCTGTATGATGCTTTGACTTACAATGACCAGGTCAGCGCTTTGAAGAAGCAGCATAAAAAGAACAAAGACAAAATGGATGGGACAGAATATTTGTCGGGAATGAGAAAAACAGATACGATATCTCCTGTTATGACTCAAGTAGTATATTATGGAGAGGAAGAATGGGATGGGCCGATGTCAGTGTTTGATATGTTTGGGGATGAGGTAGATAAAGAGTTTTTAAGGCAGTACATACCGGATTATTCGATACGGGTAATAAACATTTGTAAGATTAAAGACTATGAGAAGTTTGAGACGGATTTAAAGGCAGTATTTGGACTGATTCAGAATAAGGATTCGAAGCAGGGATTTAAGGAGTTTATAGAAAAAAATAAAGAACATTACAAAAATATGGCATCAGATGCATATGAAGTTGCGGCAGTATTTATGCATAAGAAGCAGTTGTTGGAATTTGAAAGATTAGCTAAAACGGAAGAAGGAGGGATAGATATGTGTAAGGCAATAGATGAAATGATATTAGAAGGGGAGCAAAGAGGAGAACAAAGAGGAGAAAAAAGAGGAGAACAAAAGGGAAAACTCAAAGGAGAGTTAATAGGACTTGAACTTATGGGGCGATTGGCAAAAAAGATGTTTGAGGATGGAAAAACAAAGGAATTTTTTGAATTTGCATGTGAGCAAGATAAAAGGCAGGATTTGCTGGAAAAGTATCAGATTATTTGAATAAAAATTAAAGATAAAGTGTCATAAATGGAGGAATTAGCAGCGTATTGAAAAATGATGTAATCATTAATAAGTATTTATCAGATAACGAAAGATTTGCAGACCTATATAACCATCAGGTGTTTCGGGGAAAAATGAGAATTTCCCCGGAAGAGTTGTCGGATATAAATCCACTTTCCGGGATGGCGTTACATGGAGAAGAAGGAGATATTGGTGCAATAAAGCGAAATAGAGATATTGTAAAAAAGGTATCCGGTAAAACCGGTATTCGGTTCATGATTTTAGGTATGGAAAACCAGATGAAAATACATTATGCAATGCCGTTGAGGTGCATGCTGTATGATGCTTTGACTTACAATGACCAGGTCAGCGCTTTGAAGAAGCAGCATAAAAAGAACAAAGACAAAATGGATGGGACAGAATATTTGTCGGGAATGAGAAAAACAGATACGATATCTCCTGTTATGACTCAAGTAGTATATTATGGAGAAGAAGAATGGGATGGGCCGATGTCATTGTTTGATATGTTTGGGGATGAGGTAGATAAAGAGTTTTTAAGGCAGTATATACCGGATTATTCGATACGGGTAATAAACATTTGTAAGATTAAAGACTATGAGAAGTTTGAGACGGATTTAAAGGCAGTATTTGGACTGATTCAGAATAGGGATTCGAAGCAGGGATTTAAGGAGTTTATAGAAAAAAATAAAGAACATTACAAAAATATGGCATCAGATGCATATGAAGTTGCGGCAGTA
>NZ_JNGB01000261.1:0-1724 GCF_001029355.1 Robinsoniella sp. RHS | reverse complement strand
GAGGTGTAAGGAGGGATGCATATGAATCTTCATATCTCGAAAATCAAAAAATTACAGAATCATTTTATGTTGCAAAATCCTATGTCAAGGCTAATGGCAGCACCACGTCCGCTATTGTTCGCAAACTTGGCACTTTAGACAAACTGCTCCTGGAGCATGGCCCTACCAGAGACGATGTTATTGCATGGGCTAAAAATGAAGTAAAAATGGAAACTCAAAAATTTAAGGAAGAACGTCAGACCAAAACGGTCCAAATCTCTTTTCATGCTGACAGACAGATGGATTATGACCAGCAGAAGTTTTTTCGAGGTGGCTACCTTTTTCTCCAGTCCATTTATTACAGTCTTCAACTAAACAAAATTTGCCGGAAACTGAAAAATAAATACAAGTTCCAGTATGATATAAATGCGGTTCTCTCTGACTTGGTTTACGCCAGAGTCCTTGAACCAGCCAGCAAACGGTCTTCTTTTAAAATTGCATCCGAGTTCCTGGAGAAACCGTCTTATGAGCTCCACGATATTTACCGTGCACTGGATGTTCTTGGTAATGAATGTGACTTGATTCAGTCAGAAGTTTATAAGAACAGCAACTTTATGATTAACAGAAACGATAAGGTACTTTACTACGATTGTTCCAACTATTATTTCGAAATTGAACAGGAAGACGGCGATAAGAAATATGGCAAAAGTAAAGAACACAGACCAAATCCAATTATCCAGATGGGCCTGTTCATGGATGGCGATGGCATTCCTCTTGCTTTCTCTACATTTCCTGGAAATGCGAATGAACAGACATCCTTAAAACCCCTGGAAAAGAAGGTTCTTGATGAATTCGGCTGTCAGAAATTTATTTACTGCAGTGATGCCGGTCTCGCTTCCGAAGAAATCAGATCCTTTAATCACATGGGCCAACGGGCCTTTATTGTTACACAATCCATCAAAAAGCTTGGGGCGCAAGAGAAAGCATGGGCATTGGATCTAAAAGGGTTTAAAAGAGTTTCGGATGATATGCCGGTTGATGTTTCAGAAATTCCAGAAGATGATACGAACCTGTATTACAAAGATGAACCATATACCACCAAAAAACTTCATCAGCGCCTGATTATCACCTACTCTCCGAAGTATGCCTTATATCAAAAAACAATTCGTAACAAACAGGTGGAGCGAGCTGAAAAGATGGTCAATACAGGAAGGCCAAAAAAGAACCGGAAGAACCCTAACGATCCGGCCCGCTTTATTGGAACCGTTGCGACAACAAAAGAAGGGAAAACTGCGGAAATACATAGTTTTCTTGATAAAGAAAAAATAGAATCCGAAGCCCAGTATGACGGCTTATATGCAGTATGTACCGACCTGCTTGATGACGATGTTTGTGACATTCTGAAAGTAAGTGAGGGCAGATGGCAGATAGAAGAATGTTTTAGAATCATGAAAACAGATTTTTCAGCCAGACCTGTTTATCTGCAAGACGAAAACAGAATAAAAGCGCACTTTCTCATCTGTTTTCTGGCCCTTCTCTTTTATCGCTTACTTGAGAGGAAAATGGATAATAAGTACACTTGCGAAACAATTTTAGAAACATTAAAAGCAATGAACTTTGCTGAAATCCAAGAGCAGGGATTTATGCCCCTGTACAAGCGTCAAAAGATCACGGATGACCTTCATAATGCCTGTAATTTCCGCACGGATTATCAATTCATCACAAAAAGTCAGATGAAAACTATC
>NZ_JNGB01000260.1:0-1788 GCF_001029355.1 Robinsoniella sp. RHS | reverse complement strand
GCCTTTTGCTGAACCGCAAGAAGTAAAGGACGTTATTATCAGAACGGCAGGCATTATGAAAGGAAACGGTGGATATATTCTGGCACCCACACACGCAGTTCCGGGGGATGTACCAGTTGAGAATATTCAGGTTATGGCTGAGATATTTAAAAACCAGGATAAATATTTAGTGTAGATTGGAGCAATTATCTGGTATTACAGCGAAGGTTTTGTAATGTTCTATTAAATGCATTATATTGAGGTTTAGCTGATTAAGACGCTTTGTAGATGTAGGTAGTGTACGGAAAGATGGGTGTGGGAAACTGGCATGGACTCCGTCAGCTGGCCGCAGAACTGGTATTTTCTAACCTTTCCGAAGCGCTTTTTGGCGGCACGCGGGCATTCGCTGCGAAATCCTGATGCATTTCGCAGCTCACTGCCCGCTTAGTATCCGATGGGAGCCAGTCGAATACTATCCGCCAAAAAACACTTCGAAAAGGTAAGTAAATACTCAGCTCTGCTCTACGCTTCCTCCGCCCATACCAGTTTCCCACACCCATCTTTCCGAGATAGCATTTGTTGATACAAAGCTGGTTTTCTCGAGGGCACTGAAAAAGTAGATATTACCGTCTATTTTTGATATAATGTATGTATCAAATAAAGGCGGTGTTTTTATGGTAGATCAACAACAAAAATTAGTATTAAGTTCCTACATGAAAATATATGAATTGGTGGTTCCCAGGAATAATCTTCTCCGACAGATAAAAGAACTCGTAAACTTCGGATTTATTTATGAAGAGTTAATTGATAAATATTGTCTTGATAACGGACGTAATGCAGTTCCACCTATCCGCATGTTTAAATATCTGCTGTTAAAAGCAATTTATGATCTATCGGATGTTGATGTCGTAGAGCGTTCCAGGTATGATATGTCTTTTAAATACTTTCTGGATATGGTGCCGGAGGAGGAGGTTATTAATCCCAGCTCATTGACGAAATTTCGTAAATTGCGATTAAAAGACATGGCACTTTTAGATATGCTGATTGCGAAAACAGTCCAGATTGCATTAGAGCAGGAAATCATAAAATCAAAAACCATTATTGTTGATGCCACACATACAAAATCAAGATACAATCAAATGACTCCGCGGCAGGCACTACAGGAAAGGTCAAAAAAACTACGGCGTACCGTTTATGAAGTGGAAGAAACAATGAAAAACCAGTTTCCTGCTAAAAATACAGAAGATTCTTTGGAAAAAGAACTGGCGTATTGCAATCAGCTTATTTCCACTATAAAAGAGAATAAAACGATATGCAGCTATCCCAAAGTGCAGGAAAAATTGAAATTATTAGAAGAAGCTGTCCGTGATGACCTTGAACAAATGGATACCTCAAAAGATGGGGATGCAAAAATTGGACATAAGACAGCAGACACCTCCTTCTTTGGATATAAAACACATATCGCCATGACGGAAGAAAGAATTATTACAGCTGCCACAATAACCAGCGGAGAGAAAACGGATGGAAAGGAATTGGCAGCCCTGGTACAGAAAAGCAGGGAAGCAGGAATGGAGATTAAAACAGTTATTGGTGACAAGGCATATGCAAGCAAAAAAAATATAGATGCTGCAAGAGAAGAAGATTATGAACTGGTCGCTAGATTATGCAGTAATGTTACACAAGGAAATCGTAAAGAGGAAGATAAATTTGAATTTAACAAAGATGCTTTAATGTATCAATGTAAAGCAGGGCATATGGCAATCCATAAATATCTGAATAAACAAAAAGCTGAGGGCAGGAATGCGCGGA
>NZ_JNGB01000259.1:0-5344 GCF_001029355.1 Robinsoniella sp. RHS | reverse complement strand
TTCTTTCACAAATTCAAAATCATCGTAAGCACTTAATGCTACAAACAACACGTCCGGATATTCTTGTTTAGCCATTCGGATAAGCTCTACCCCATTTATAAGCGGCATACTCATATCAGTAACAACCAGATGAAATATCTCCTGATGCATGAGCTCCAATGCCTGTTTTCCATTTACAGCTTCCGCTGAAATAACAAAATTATACTTTTTCCAGGGTATCATTTCTTTCGCTGCATATCTGAAATTTTGATCATCGTCAACGATTAGTACTTTATAACTGCTCATAAAGCTCTACCTCCTTCGTTTCCTGATACAATGGCAGTCTGATTTCAATCTTCGTTCCTTCTCCTTCTTCACTAGTAATTCGGAAATCATAAGCATTTTTGTAATATGCAGATAATCTTTCCATTACAATTTTGATACCTATACTATTAAAACCCTTATACTTTTTCTCTTTATGCAAAATCTCATCCAGCCTTTCTTCTGAGAATCCTACTCCATTATCCTCAATCCTTAAGACTAAAGAATGATCCTCTGCTGATACCTTTATCCTTATTTCTCCCTCACCCGTAGACATGTCAATCCCGTGATAAATAGAGTTTTCTACTAATGGCTGCAATATAAACCCCAGCATCTTAAATTCCTTTGCAAGAGGATCCACTTCATAAACAACTTGAAAAGCATCTCCATATTTCGCCTTTTGTAAAAATATATACTGGTGAATATAGTTTACTTCTTCTTCTACCGTAATGAAAGCATCCGTCTTTTTTATAGC
This sequence comes from Robinsoniella sp. RHS, assembly GCF_001029355.1. Lineage (NCBI taxonomy): Bacteria > Bacillati > Bacillota > Clostridia > Lachnospirales > Lachnospiraceae > Robinsoniella > Robinsoniella sp. RHS. The sequence continues at coordinate 4,569 of NZ_JNGB01000259.1, read as the reverse complement.
AAAACGCATAAGGGATATTACAGAATCCACCATTTTCTCCACTTCCGGATCATTTTTCTTGTGAGCAAGCCATTTCACAGATCCCAGCGTATTGTAAAGAAAATGGGGATTAATCTGTGCCTGAAGTGCATTAAACTCGGCCTCTTCTTTAGCAAATTTCTCTTTTGCTAAATTGTCAATCAGATTCTCAATCTGAACAGACATATAATTAAACTGTAATCCAAGCATACCAATTTCGTCATAGCTAACCGGCCGGACTCTTGCTTTAAAATCCCCCTTTTCAATCTTCTTCATATTCTCTTCCATAAGTGTTAAATTCCTGGTAATCGTTTTGGATATAATCCAGGTAAATAATACTGCAAATCCAATGCTCACCAGTGCAATTAGAGCAGCTGCCAGAAAAATAAACTCCTCTTTCTTCATCAGTTCCCGCACTTTTATCAGACTTATAACATGCCACTGCTTCTTACTGCTTAAAATACTTGTTACCTGATATTCCTCATTCTCATAACTCACTCTGTAGTTTTTGAGAAAATAATCTTTATCTTCATCAAATACAATTCCCTGTAAAGATTGATTCTCTAAATCATAACAATAGTTTTGCAATACTGCTGAATGGGCATTGGTAATAATAAGATTCTCATTCGATAACAGTTCGTCTCCCCTGTCAATAAAGTCAAAAAAGGTCTGGTTCATAAAAAAGCACAGCAATCCCTTTTCCTCAAAATTCTTGTCATTTACAATCATTCTTACAAATACAATCTCACCATCCAGCACCGTCCATGCAATCGGACTGCTTTTTGTCACTAATCCCCTTAGATCATTCAGCTTCTTTTTAGCATCTGACATATCCTGTACCTCAGTTCCGCTTCTGCTAAACCGATATACCATTCCATACTTTGATTCTAGAATCGCTGCCCTGGAATACTGATAAAGGGATGGCTGCTGTATAATTGTATCTGCAAAGTTCGTGTTCTTCTCCACGTATTCGACAGAATCATCTTCAATATTTTTCTGCGACAGTAACTCCTTTGTACTCTGAAAATTAACAATTCGATATGATGTACTTTCAAACTCCCCAATACGTTCATCCAGATTATAAGCAATTTGCTTTACCAGGTTATTCGATAACTTTTCAGCATTTTCTACCATAATCTCCTTAAAAATAATAATACCAGCAATACCTGAACATAATATTGCAAATACGCTGACAAATATAAGAGAAATCATAATCTTCCTCTTCAATTTCATATTTTTCAACTGCTTCATCATCAGTAATAGATTATCCCACATAATATTCATCTTTTAGAAGAGCCAATTGGTAATTAAAATATTATTACTTCAATATTACTTCAATAAATCCTGCCCTTCTTACCTCCTCCTTTTCTGATATGATCCCTCCTGATATGTTCCCTCCCAATATATTTCCTCCTAATATGTTCCACTAATATATTTCCTCCTAATATGTTTCCACCTGATATGTTCCCTCCTAATATGTTCCCTCCTAATATCACCTACAGTTTAATACATTACCTTGGAATCTACAATATAATTATTAGTCCCATACGGCACCTGATCCGTAGATAAATTAATCTCGAGCTTATAAAAAAGCGCACAAAAAAAGCAGCTATCCTTAGCTGCCTTACATGCATATACCTTCAAAATCACACATAGAAATTCATCAAATTATCATCCGTTCTTGCATTACCAACTTCGTTGATCATATCAACTTTATTGACATTATCCTAAACCTTATGGATAAGCCTTCGACCTATTAGTATTAGTCAGCTCCATACATTACTGCACTTCCACCTCTAACCTATCTACCTCGTCGTCTTCAAGGGGTCTTACCGCTTATGCGGGGGATATCTCATCTTGAGGGGGGCTTCACGCTTAGATGCCTTCAGCGTTTATCCCTTCCCGACTTGGCTACCCGGCCATGCTCTTGGTAGAACAACCGGTACACCAGAGGTCAGTCCAACCCGGTCCTCTCGTACTAAGGTCAGCTCCTCTCAAATATCCTACGCCCACGCCGGATAGGGACCGAACTGTCTCACGACGTTCTGAACCCAGCTCGCGTACCGCTTTAATGGGCGAACAGCCCAACCCTTGGGACCTACTACAGCCCCAGGATGCGATGAGCCGACATCGAGGTGCCAAACCACTCCGTCGATGTGAACTCTTGGGAGTGATAAGCCTGTTATCCCCAGGGTAGCTTTTATCCGTTGAGCGATGGCAATCCCACTTTATACCACCGGATCACTAAGTCCTACTTTCGTACCTGCTCCACCCGTCGGTGTCACAGTCAAGCCTTCTTCTGCCTTTGCACTCTGCGAATGGTTTCCAACCATTCTGAGAAGACCTTTGAGCGCCTCCGATACCCTTTCGGAGGCGACCGCCCCAGTCAAACTCCCCGCCTGACATTGTCCCACCACCGGATCACGGTGGCTGGTTAGAAATCCAATACTGCAAGGGTGGTATCCCAACAATGACTCCTTCACAACTGGCGTTGTGAATTCTCAGTCTCCCACCTATCCTGTACATGCAATACCGAATCCCAGTATCAAGCTGGAGTAAAGCTCCATGGGGTCTTTCCGTCCTGGCGCAGGTAACCAGCATCTTCACTGGTATTTCAATTTCACCGGATGCATTGTCGAGACAGTGCTCAAATCATTACGCCTTTCGTGCGGGTCGGAACTTACCCGACAAGGAATTTCGCTACCTTAGGACCGTTATAGTTACGGCCGCCGTTTACTGGGGCTTAAATTCAATGCTTCGCTTGCGCTGACATCTCCTCTTAACCTTCCAGCACCGGGCAGGCGTCAGCCCATATACTTCACCTTGCGGTTTTGCATAGACCTGTGTTTTTGCTAAACAGTTGCTTGAGCCTATTCTCTGCGGCCTCTTTCGAGGCACCCCTTCTCCCGAAGTTACGGGGTCATTTTGCCGAGTTCCTTAACAATGCTTCTTCCGTCGGCCTTAGGATTCTCTCCTCATCCACCTGTGTCGGTTTACGGTACGGGTATAATATAAACAATAGCGGCTTTTCTTGACAGCTGGCTCACACACTTCGCTACTTTAGTTCGCTCCACGTCACGTCTTCAGATTGTAGTACGGATTTGCCTTTACTACTCCTACCCCGCTTGTACCGGTTTTTCCATTCCCGGATTGTGCTTTCCATCTGTGTCCCCACAGTTCTGTTATACTATAGTACAGGAATCTCAACCTGTTGTCCATCGACTACGTCTTTCGACCTCGCCTTAGGCCCCGACTTACCCAGAGCAGATCAGCTTTACTCTGGAAACCTTGGATATTCGGCCGGAAGGATTCTCACCTTCCTCTCGCTACTCATTCCAGCATTCTCTCTTCTTAACAATCCACTGCTCCTTACGGTACAGCTTCGTCTCAGTTAAGAATGCTCCTCTACCAATGACTATGTCATTCCTCAGCTTCGGTGTTGTGTTTTAGCCCCGGACATTTTCGGCGCAGGACCTCTCGACTAGTGAGCTATTACGCACTCTTTTAATGTATGGCTGCTTCTGAGCCAACATCCTAGTTGTCTTCGAAATCCCACATCCTTTTCCACTTAACACACACTTTGGGACCTTAGCTGGAGGTCTGGGCTCTTTCCCTTTTGACTGCCCAACTTATCTCGTGCAGTCTGACTCCCATACATCATCTATACGGCATTCGGAGTTTGATATTCTTTGGTAAGCTTTGACGCCCCCTAGGAAATTCAGTGCTCTACCTCCGTTAGACTAATATGAGGCTAGCCCTAAAGCTATTTCGAGGAGAACCAGCTATCTCCGGGTTCGATTGGAATTTCTCCCCTATCCACACCTCATCGCCACCCTTTTCAACGGATGTGCGTTCGGTCCTCCATTACCTTTTACGGTAACTTCAACCTGGACATGGATAGATCACCCGGTTTCGGGTCTACTCTGACTGACTCTTTCGCCCTGTTAAGACTTGGTTTCCCTCCGGCTCCACACCTTGAGTGCTTAACCTTGCCAGCCAGCGTAACTCGCTGGACCGTTCTACAAAAAGTACGCGGTTCCACATATAAAGTGGTTCCACAGCTTGTAAACACAGGGTTTCAGGTTCTTTTTCACTCCCCTCCCGGGGTTCTTTTCACCTTTCCTTCACAGTACTATGCACTATCGGTCACTAAGTAGTATTTAGCCTTGGGGGGTGGTCCCCCCGACTTCCCACAAGGTTTCTCGTGTCTCGTGGTACTTTGGATACTGCCTGCTCTCTTCTGGTTTCAAATACGGGGCTTTCACCCTCTCTGGCCGGATTTCCCAAAACCGTTCTTTTACCATTCAAGTCACGTTATGCAGTCCATAACCCCGGAATGCACGCATTCCGGTTTAGGCTCCTCCCATTTCGCTCGCCGCTACTTTGGGAATCGAGTTTTCTTTCTTTTCCTCCGGGTACTTAGATGTTTCAGTTCCCCGGGTTCCCTTCCATACGTTATGTATTGGCGTATGGATACTTGAGGTTTGCTCAAGTGGGTTTCCCCATTCAGATATCTCTGGATCGTAGGATATTTGCTCCTCCCCGAAGCTT
>NZ_JNGB01000258.1:0-1902 GCF_001029355.1 Robinsoniella sp. RHS | reverse complement strand
GCCTGTCCAAGTTTAGCGATGTTAGTTGGGTTAGGGCATCTAGTGCCTTGCTACCATTATAGAGAGCCATATATTCGACGTCGTGAATATTCGTCACATTCATATTTTTCAAGGTATTAATTAAGTTTTCTGTCGTCACATGTGTATGCTGGTCATCAAGTTTGGCTTCCAGTAAACGGTACACAAGCAGCGCAGTATAGCAGATCATGAAGTGAGCTCTAATGCGATTTGGCAGACGGTGGTTTACAGGTCTTCCGGTAAAATTTGTTTTCATGATTCGAAAACAGTCTTCAATCTGATATCTTTTGTGGGATACAGCCAATATATCTTTAGCTGGATCCAGAAGATTTGTGGCGACCGCATAATAACCATCATATTTTTCTTCTTCAGCAATCTTTGTTTCGTCAAGTATATATGCGACCGTTGCTTTTTCTACTGAGTTTGTGCTGGCTACGCGTTTCAGAAATCGCTTCACATCATTCGGTCCTTTCTTGATTTCTTCGGGATCTTTCATACCTAAGAGTTTCCTGGCACGTTCAATCTGACGGTTTCGCACAGCCCTCTGGTATTCCATCATCTTTCGCGAGAAAGTGATAATCAGTCTCTGTTTCAGCTGTCCTGTTGTTTTTACACGTTTTGTTTTGCCATTTTTTAAAGTTTTTTCTTCATACAGTCCAAGATCAATAGCTTTGTCTGCAATAATCACTTTATAGGCAGAATCATTGTACAGTTCTCGGTTTTCTATCTCATATCTGTCAAAAGTTTTCATATCGCTGATTGCGACAGCGGAGTCATCTGAGAGAAGATGATAATCATAGTCGTTGAACACGGCCTTTTTGAGTGTGTCACTCAGTTTTTTTATAGATTGAGTGACAATAAAGGCTCTGCCGCCCATACTGTTGAATTTGCGGATGTTATAGGAACCAAGCCCCGCATCTGCACAATAAATGAATTGGGCATTATCCAGCATTTTCATAACTTCTTTTTCTAATGGGACAGCGGTAATCTGTTCGCTTGTATTTCCACAATGCAGGCACATGCTGACTGGGATTCCCCTGCTATCCATGAAAAGTCCCATTTCCACAATGGGATTTGAACGGTGTTCTTTACTTAAGCCATATTTTCTCAGACCATTGATAATCTCACCAGTCACTTCATCGACGATGTCTTCGTCAGGCTGTTCACATTCAAAGTAAAAGTTTGTGCAATCATAGTATAGGACAGATGAATCTCGCTTAATGACAGAATTGCTGTTTTTGTAAAGCCATGTCAGATAAGTGTCGTAATTCGCTTCCAAGATATCCATGAATCTAAGAATATGCTGGTAATCAAACTCCGGCTGTTCAAAGTAGGAAGCGAGACGATTCCAGGTAGCGTGTTTGGATTTGGGATCTAAAATCCTTGCATAAGTAAGGAAACGAGCGATTGTAAAACAATCAAAAGTATTTTTGCGGTCATTTGTTATCTCATGAAAGAACTCCTTGAGATTCAATTCTTTCATGATGTCCTGAAGAAAGAAATACCCAATATTCAACCAGTTGGAAGCCGATGCTTCATCAGCAGAAGGTCTGACCCTTTCGTTAAAATCGGCAGTCAGATTGAAAGAGACTTTGCCAACGCGGTATTCCTCATTCATCTTTTTGATTTGTTCTCTCACATAGAGTTCAGGATCATCTGTGACCTTCAATAACTCGGAGTGTTTTCCAAAGTTTTTAATATTTCTGGTGGTTGTTTTCTTTCCATTACGGATTCCCTGCTGTGCATAATAAGTGGGATCCTTTAGTCGTTTATCAAAGTATATTTTCATAAATGCATCACCCCTGTAATTATTATACCATATAAATACAACACATACAACATAAAAATAGTAAAAATTTGACAAAAAAATAAGCCTGTATCAAG
>NZ_JNGB01000257.1:0-2057 GCF_001029355.1 Robinsoniella sp. RHS | reverse complement strand
GATAATCTACCTACATGAAGTAGAAAAACCATGATCTGCCTAGAATTGACAGCTGAGCTTTTTACTATAAGTATACTACCTGAGTTTGAGCATTTTACTTCATAGTCTGCAAGAATGGAGTTGAAGTACTTAATGGACCATCCTCAAAACTTATCTGCTTCCGATCGTCGCTGGTTTGATTTAATCCAACAGTGCCGCACCAGTGGAAAATCCGATGCACAATGGATGCAGGAACATGAAATTAAATCACCCACTTTTTATTATCACGTAAAACAGCTACGCAAGAAAGCCTGCGATATCCCTGAAAATAGTTTTACCAGACAAAGAAACGATATCCAGGAAGTCGTTCCCTTGTTTATGAAGGAAGTTCCTGCGGTTTCTTCTCATGAACCAGAACAATTAAGTTCTACCGATAACACTTCTGCTGTTCGCCTGAACATTCAGGGAATAACAGTTGAGATTGCCAACAATGCAACACAGGAAGTGATAAAGAATACGATAGCTGCGTTGCGATTTCTATGTTAGGGGATGTTTCTGGAATTTCCAAAATTTACCTTGTAACGGGCAAGACAGATATGAGACGCAGTATAGATGGTCTCATGGCGATTATCCGGGACACTTATCAGATGGATCCTTATGCAAATGCCTTGTATCTGTTTTGCGGTAAGCGGTGTAACACCATCAAGGCTTTATATTTCGATAAGGATGGATTTTGCTTAATCTACAAACGCCTGGATAGTGAAGGAAGATTTCAATGGCCACGAAATGCTGTTGAGGTAAGAGCCATAACCAGGCAGGAATTCCGCTGGTTGATGGAAGGTCTGTCCATAGAACAGCCAAAAGCAATCCGTCCTGTACCTAAAAACAGTAACAAAGTATTCTGATTTGTGCATTATAGAGAAAATGAAAAACTTATGGACGACCGGTTTTATTATAAAATCGAGGTTGTCCACATCAATACCCTGAACCGAAAACTTATACGTGTATTGCAATCCGTTTCAGGATATTGATGTGGATAACACTTCCACAAATGCCGGAAATACGGCATTTTAGTACTGCGATACAATAACTTATACACCGTCAAAATGACGATAGGACAACCCCATGTCATTTGTCAAACCTGCTGATTTTTTATACAATGTAAGAAAAGATCAGGAGGTGCCAGGTGTCAGTAAAACAGGAAAATGAATATTTAAAAATGCTTGTTGAAACACAGGCATCCCACATCAGAAATCAGGAAGAAACCATCAAAGAACTTCGCACCATGATTGATGAGCTGCGTTCACTAAAAGCCAACCTTGAAGAAACACTGGAAGAATTCAGACGTCAGTTTTTTGGCGTCAAGAGTGAGAAAACTTCACCAGTGGTGGAAGATACTCAAGCTGATGCGGAAAAGAAAGAATCCATTCAGGTAAAAAGTTATGCCAGAGAACGTAAGTCAAAAGCCACCAGAGATGAACTCTATGGGAATCTTCCTGTAAAAGAGATTATCTGTCCGGTACCTGACAGTGAACGCTTCTGTGACTGGTGCAATGCCGAAATGATTCCCATGAAGCCAACCTTTGTAAGGGAAGAAATCCGTATCACTCCTGCAGTTGTTGAAAGAATACGATATATGCAGGAAGTTCTGATCTGTCCTGAGTGTAAAAAGGATCAGGATGGTTCTTTTAAAAAGGGAACTGTTCCAGGAGCGCTTATTCCTCACAGCGCAGCTTCTGCATCAGCAGTTGCATTTGTGATGTTCAGTAAATGTTTTATGGGACTGCCTTATTACAGACAGGAATCAGCATTTGATCAGCTTGGAGCAAAAATCCCAAGGGAAACTCTTGCTAACTGGTGTATCATTGCGGCAGAAAAATATCTTCTTCCAATCTATGAACGTATGCATATGGAATTAATCACCCGCGAAGTAATCCATGCAGATGAGACTACCTGCCAGGTATTGCGTGAAAAGGGAAAAACTGCACAGTCCACATCTTATATGTGGATTTACGCTTCCGGAACTGACGGTCTTCCTAAAATCGTCATGTATGAATACCAATCCGGCAGAGGGGGGA
>NZ_JNGB01000256.1:0-32191 GCF_001029355.1 Robinsoniella sp. RHS | reverse complement strand
GTTACTTGATGTAGAGGATGTAGAGCAAGAGCCGAGACCACGCCGAAGCAGACAGCCAAGACCAGAATTCTAATAGTAGGAGGGTATTATGAATGCAAGAACACAGTACACACCCCTTACAGAGCAAGAGCAGGAGTTTGCTGCAGATCATTGCCATATGATTGAAGATTTTCTGCGCAAAAAAGGCTATCCGGTTGATGATTGGTATGACGTTGTAGTATTTCGATATTTGCTTTCCGTAAAGAACTGGTTCAACAGACCGGAACTGCGCCGTTTAAGCTTTAGTACAATTGCATATCGGGCAATGTGGTCCGCAATCGGCAATGAACTTAAAAAACGCAACAATAGAATACAGCCGATCAGCCTGGACGCGGAATTACCGGATTCAGATGGATCCAGTTTAATTGATACTGTGACTATTGACAATTTAAATTACATTTATGTGGAAAGGGAGAACCAAATGAAAATTAATTATAATGTAGAGCTTCCGGAAAAGAGGCGGATCGGAGCCAAAAGTGATGAAATAATTGCCTTAGAATCATTCTTGATTACAAAGTCCAAAAATATGTGTTTTGAATACGACACGATAGAAGAAGCAAAGAAAAAAGCACCAAACGTTCAGGGTTACAGGAAGAAGATGGGACACCAGAATATGTATGATGTGTTCCGGTCGGAAAATAAGCTTTATGTTGTTAAGAATGGAGGGAAGGCATGAGTAAAATAGATTTCCAAATTGTAAAGACATTAATAATTTTCCCGGCAGATGGGGAATGGCACAAAGAATTAAATCTAATTAAATGGAATGGACGTGAAGCTAAATATGATTTAAGAGGCTGGAATGCAGATCATACCAAGATGACCAAGGGAGCCACATTAACCGAAGAAGAACTGCAGTTCTTAAAAGCAAATTTATAGGAGATTGTGTCAATGGAAAATATCAAGATCAATAAATTAGAAATAGAAAATGTTAAGCGGATTAAGGCTGTTAAAATAGAACCTACAGCCAATGGATTAACCGTGATAGGCGGGCGGAATAATCAAGGAAAAACTTCAGTACTGGATGCAATTACATGGGCATTAGGTGGTGACCGGTATAAACCATCGGATGCAAAAAGGCGGGAATCTCTTATTCCTCCAAATCTTCATATTGTAATGAGTAATGGACTTATTGTGGACCGTAAAGGAAAAAACAGTGATTTAAAGGTTACAGATCCGAACGGTAAAAAAGGCGGGCAACAGCTTTTAAATGAGTTTGTGGAGCAGCTTGCACTTGATCTTCCTAAGTTTATGGAATCCAGTAATAAAGAAAAAGCACAAATACTCTTAAGTATTATTGGAGTTGGTGATAAATTAGCGGAATTGGAAAAGCAGGAAAAAGAGTTATATAACAAGCGGTTAACGATTGGGCAAATTGCAGATCAAAAAAGAAAATATGCAAAAGAACAGCCATATTATCCGGATGCACCAAAAGAGCTGGTGTCAGCGTCTGAATTAATCAGGCAGCAACAGGCAATTTTAACCAGGAATGGAGAAAACCAGAGAAAGCGTGATAATTTAGGCCAAATTAATCAAACAGTAGAGCGATTAACAGCACAGATTGCAGAGCTTCAGGTGCAGTTAGAGAGAGCATTGACAGAACAGGTGATAGCCATGAAATCCGCTGAAAATCTTCAGGATGAATCAACGGTAGAATTAGAACAGAACATTTCCAATGTTGAAGAAATAAACAGAAAAGTCAGGGCGAATCTGGATAAGGATAAGGCAGATGAAGACGCTTTGATTTATAAAAATCAATACGACACGCTTACAGAAGATATTAATAATATCAGACAGTCTAAACTGGATTTACTTCAAAATACTGAATTACCATTGCCAAATCTTACAGTTCAGGATGGTGAATTACTATACAGAGGACAGAAATGGGATAATATGTCTGGATCTGACCACTTAAAAGTTGCTACGGCAATTGTTCGCAAATTAAATCCAAAATGCGGTTTTGTTCTTCTTGATAAACTGGAACAGATGGATATCGATACATTGAATGAATTTGGGAAGTGGTTGGAAAGTGAAGGTCTGCAGGCAATAGCAACCAGGGTAAGCACAGGCGATGAGTGCAGCATTTTAATAGAAGATGGATACGTCACTGGACAGAACCTAAATTCATTAGAACCAGATAAAAAATCAGAATGGAAAGCAGGTGAATTTTAATGAAAATAATTAAAGGGAAGATACCGGGAGCAAAAAAGACAGTTATATATGGTCCGGAGGGGATTGGAAAATCAACATTTGCAAGTAAATTTCCAGAACCATTATTCATTGATACAGAAGGAAGTACAAGGGATATGGATGTGGCCCGTATGGAAGAACCGTCTTCATGGACTATGTTATCCGAACAGATAGATTATGTGAAAAATAATCCGGATATCTGTAAAACCCTTGTAATTGACACAATAGACTGGGCGGAACAGATGTGTGTAGAACATGTATGTGCAAAACATGGAAAATCAGGAATTGAAGATTTTGGGTATGGAAATGGTTACACATATGTCAAAGAAGAATTTGGTCGTTTCCTGAATCATTTAAAGGACGTAATTGATGTTGGAATTAACGTTGTATTAACAGCTCACGCACAAATGCGGAAATTTGAACAGCCAGACGAAATGGGGGCATATGACCGGTGGGAGTTAAAACTTGGTAAAAAAACCACTTCACAGACAGCCCCTCTTGTAAAAGAATGGGCAGATATGGTCCTATTTGCAAATTATAAAACGTTTTCAATTGCAGTAGATGATAAAGGGAAAAAACATAAGGCGCAGGGTGGTAAAAGAATTATGCATACCACGCATCATCCTTGCTGGGATGCAAAAAACAGATATGGATTACCGGAAGAAATTCCGTTTGACTATGCTGAGATTGCACATATTTTTAGAGAAGCAAATAACAAATCTACAGAGAAAAAACAAATTGAAACAGGAATAAAATCTCAATGCCAGGAGCCTGTCAAGAATCCGGAACCTGTTAATCAAGCCGAACCTGAGAAGACAGCTTCATCAGATAATAATATTACGAATGAAACAAAAGATAAAGGATTTAAGGGAGCATTTGATCTGGATCCAGCTATTCCAAAAGCATTACGTGATCTTATGGAAAAAGATCTTGTAACGGAAGAAGAAATTCAGGAAGTAGTTGCGGCACGAGGTTATTATCCTGCAGCCACGCCAATTACAAATTATGAACCTGATTTTATATCAGGTGTTTTGGTTGGAGCATGGCCGCAGGTGTTTAATATGATCAAAGAAATGCGGGATAAATATGAGATCCCGTTCAATTAATAAAATGGAGGAATTGAAAATATGAGTGAAGAATTAGGAAGAGAATTAGGATGGGATGATGAAATTGAGAAAGAGGGCAGTGATTTTGTCCTTCTTCCAGAGGGAGATTATGAATTTAAAGTGGAAAGTTTTGAGCGTGGCAGACATGCGGGGAGTGAAAAACTTCCACCTTGTAATAAAGCTGTGATTAAATTAAAAATTGATTCTGATCAGGGGACTGCTTTTATAACACATAATCTGTTTTTACACACGATTACCGAAGGCATGATATCTTCGTTTTTCACTTGTATAGGTGAAAAAAAGAAAGGTGAAAAAGTAAAAATGAACTGGTCTGCAGTTCCCGGAGCTACAGGAAAGGCCAAAATTGGTATACATTCCTATAAGAATAAAGACGGTGAAGATCGTCAATCCAATGAAATTAAGAAATTTTACCCGAAAGAAGAAAAGACTTATAAGGCAGGTGAGTTCTAATGGAACTTAGACCATATCAAAAGGAGGCAAAAGACTCTATCTTTGAGGAATGGAACAAGGGCGTTAAAAAAACGCTCTTGGTTCTTCCAACCGGGTGTGGGAAAACAATTGTATTTGCAAAAGTAACAGAGGAATGCGTGAAAAATGGTGACCGTGTATTAATACTGGCGCATCGTGGAGAATTACTGGAACAGGCAGCGGACAAAATAGCAAAATCAACTGGTTTGCAGTGTGCAACGGAAAAAGCAGATGAAAGTTGCCAGGGAAGCTGGTTCAGAATTACAGTAGGTTCCGTACAAACACTAATGAGAGAGAAAAGACTGAAACAGTTTACAACAGATTATTTTGACACCATTATTATTGACGAGGCTCATCACTGCATATCTGATAGCTACCAAAGAGTGTTAGGTCATTTTATTAGTGCAAAGGTACTTGGTGTAACTGCAACACCTGACAGGGGTGATATGAAAAACCTTGGTTCATATTTTGAAAGCCTGGCGTTTGAATATACTTTGCCGAAAGCTATAAAATCTGGTTACCTAAGCCCCATTAAAGCTTTTACATTACCATTAAAAGTAGACTTATCAGGTGTATCTGTACAGGCAGGTGATTTTAAAGTAAGTGATCTGGGAACAGCACTGGATCCATACCTGTACAGTATTGCAGATGAAATGGAGAAATATTGTAAGGACCGTAAAACTGTTGTATTTCTTCCATTGGTAAAGACTTCACAGAAGTTTCGGGATATTTTATGTGAGAAAGGTTTTAAAGCTACAGAGGTAAACGGAGAAAGCAGTGACCGTGCACAGGTGTTATCTGATTTTGATAGCGGTAAATACAACGTGCTTTGTAACTCAATGTTACTTACAGAAGGTTGGGATTGTCCAAGTGTAGATTGTATCGTAGTATTACGTCCTACAAAAGTACGCAGCTTATACAGCCAGATGGTCGGACGCGGTACCCGGTTGCATCCTGGAAAAACAGAATTATTATTACTGGATTTCTTATGGCATACAGAACGGCACGAACTTTGTCATCCGGCAAGCCTTATATGCCAGGACGAAGAAGTAGCCCGGAAGATGACTGAAAACATAGAGGCTGCCGGCTGTCCAATAGATATTGAAGAAGCTGAAAAAACGGCTGCGGAAGATGTTGTAGCCCAAAGAGAAGAAGCTCTTGCAAAACAGCTTGCTGAAATGAAACGCCGAAAAAAGAAACTGGTGGATCCATTACAGTTCGAAATGAGCATCCAGGCAGAAGATTTATCTGGATATGTTCCGGCGTTTGGTTGGGAAATGTCCCCACCTTCTAATAAACAGGTAATGTCGCTTGAAAAATTAGGAATTATGCCAGATGAAATTGATAATGCAGGTAAAGCAGCAAAAATTCTTGACAGACTGGAAAAACGTAGGATGGATGGACTAACCACTCCGAAACAAATACGTTTTCTGGAGGGGCGCGGATTCCAGCACGTAGGTACCTGGCAGTTTGAAAATGCAAAAAATCTTATTGACCGAATAGCAGCAAATGGGTGGAAAATCCCAAGAGATATTAATACGCAGGAATATAAAGGATAGGAGGAATGATCATGGACAATAACCAGTATGACCTTTTAGAGGTTCTTGAACATATAGAACCATCAGAACTAGACTATCAGGATTGGGTTAATGTAGGCATGGCGTTGCAGCATGAGGGATATGGTGCATATGTGTGGGATGATTGGAGTAAAAGAGATCCAGGTCGTTATCATTCCGGTGAATGTCAACGAAAATGGAATAGTTTTAGTGGCGGATCCGGTACCGTGGTTACAGGCGGGACCATGGTACAGATGGCAAAGGATCAAGGATGGGTACCGGAACGGAATACAGGTCATGCACTGGACTGGGATGATGTGATATCTACAGATAAGGATGATCTGGTTATTGTTGATAAAAACTGGATTGAAGCCAAAGAAGTAAAGATCCCAGATGTATGGGATCCAGCAGGGCAGATCATAAAATATCTGGAAATTCTTTTTGAAGCCTCTGAAAATGTAGGGTATGTGACTGAGAGCTGGGAAAAAGAAGGAAAATATTTGCCAACCAAGGGGAGTTGTGACCGTACAGCAGGACAGTTAATTGAACTGCTTTCTAAATGCAATGGCGATATAGGTTCTGTGCTGGGGGACTGTAAACCGGAAGCGGGGGCATGGATACGGTTTAATCCGCTTGATGGGATTGGGGTTAAAAATGAAAATGTGACAGATTACCGATATGCCTTAGTGGAATCAGATACCATGGATATCGATAAACAGAATGCAATTATACGGGAACTGGAACTTCCGGTGGCTTGCCTTGTACACAGTGGAGGTAAAAGCCTGCATGCAATTGTGCGGGTAGATGCCCCTGACTACAACGAATACCGAAAAAGAGTTGATTACCTATACAATGTCTGCCAGAAGAATGGAATTAAAATTGATACTCAAAACAGAAATCCTTCCAGGCTTTCAAGAATGCCCGGAGTGTTTAGAAATGGAAATAAGCAGTTTTTAGTAGATACGAACATAGGCAAGGAAAACTGGCAGCAATGGTTTGAATGGATCGAAGGTGTTAATGATGATCTTCCAGATCCGGAGAGCATGGAGAATGTTTGGAATGACTTGCCAGAACTGTCAGCTCCCCTTATTAAAAATATCCTTAGACAAGGGCATAAGATGTTGATCGCAGGTCCATCTAAAGCAGGTAAGTCTTTTGCACTAATAGAGTTGTGCTGCGCAATTGCTGAGGGTAAAACATGGATGGGGTGGGAATGCCAGCAAGGAAAAATTATGTATGTAAATCTTGAACTGGATCGGGCGAGCTGTCTGCACCGATTTAAAGATGTGTATACATCACTTGGATATATGCCTGATCATTTATCAAATATAGACATCTGGAACCTTAGGGGGAAGTCTGTACCAATGGATAAGCTTGCACCAAAGTTAATACGCAGAGCAGCGAAAAAGGATTATATAGCCATCATTATTGATCCAATCTACAAAGTAATAACAGGAGATGAGAATAGCGCTGATCAAATGGCCAACTTTTGTAATCAGTTCGACAAGATTTGTACAGAGCTTGGAACGGCAGTAATTTATTGCCACCACCACAGCAAGGGGAGTCAGGGCGGCAAAAGATCCATGGATCGTGCATCAGGTTCCGGGGTATTTGCACGTGATCCAGATGCATTGCTTGATCTTATTGAACTTGATCTTACAGACGAAATTTTAATGCAGGAAGAAAATAAAGCTGTGTGTAAAGCCTGTATCAATTATCTGGATAGCCATTTTAAATGGAAAGATGATGTATCACAGGATGATATGTGTAGCAGTAAAGTAATGCTGGATTACTGCAGAGATAAACTGGATGCGTTGGATTTTAAGGTGTTAAATCTCAGAGTGGAGCAGGCTGCAAAGGCAGCTAAAATGAAAACAGCATGGCGCATTGAAGGTACCCTCCGTGAGTTTCCGAAGTTCCAGCCAGTAAATCTATGGTTTGATTATCCGGTACACAATATAGATCCATCAGGCGCTCTGGGGGATATACAGCCGGATGTAGAAAAGCCAGCCTGGAAAAAAAGCTTTGGCAATAAAAAAACTCCTGCAGACAGGCAAAAAGAAAATTTAGAACAGGTTGAAACTGCCTATAATGCGCTGGCGATTAATGGAAAAGTTATGGTTTCAGATTTTGAAGAGTATTGGACATTGACAAAAAATGCAGCAAAAAACAGGATTAAAAAATGTCCGAATTTTGAAATTCAAAATGGCGAAGTTATAAAGAAAGAATAACTGTCAGTGTCAGTTGTCGAATGAACTTACACCACTGATAGGTATCAGTCAGTGTCATTATGCTCGAAAACTGATACTGATATCAGCGTGTCAGTCATTGTGCAATTTGCTAAAACTGATAGGTGTCAGTTTCCGAGTGTCATTGTGCAAGTTGCTGGGTGTCAGTGTCAGTGTCAGTCCCCCCTAAAGGGGGGATAAGTGACACTGACAGGTCATTGCGGGGTAAGTTAGTCAGTGGGGCTTGAGGTTGCCCCCACTGACCAGACTAACCCGCTGACAATGACTAGAGGAAAAAATGATAGATAAAAAAGTTTAGCGATTTAAAGGAGGAAAGTAATATGGTGACTGAATTTTTTATGCAGATGGATCCACCAACAAAAACGCATCAGGAGAAACAGGTGCATGTGGTGAATGGCAAGCCCGTTTTTTATGAGCCGGCAGAATTAAAAGCTGCCAGGGTTAAGTTACGAGATCACTTGGCACAATATGTGCCAAAAGAAAAATATATGGGACCGGTTAGGCTGATAGTGAAATGGCTTTTCCCAAAAGGCAGTCATAAAGATGGGGAATACAAAGCCTCAAAGCCTGATACAGACAATTTACAGAAAATGCTTAAGGATGTTATGACCAATCTAAAATATTGGCAGGATGATGCGCTGGTAGCTTCTGAGGTAGTAGAAAAGTTTTGGTCTGATATACCTGGTATATATATCTACATTGAATCATTGGAAGGGAAAAATCCGGCATGGGCGAAAGAGAGTTGAAAAAATACTGGGAACTGTTTTCAGATGTGTGGAATATGTTTCGCCTGATATGCAAGTTTAATGGGTCGGAACAATCATGGAAGAAGATTATAAATATTGGTCAGGATATTGTAAAGAAGCATGATGACAGCCGGCTATGTAAAGATCTGGTTCTTGCCATAGAGGATGAATTTGAACGGGGGATAAAACATGAATGAACCAAAATATGAAACCTGCAGACACGCAATAAGCGTAGGAGAAATGGCAATATATGTACACCCAACTTGTAAACGGTTCAACATGATCATGGGAACACTTGTGAGCAGCAAAAAGCGGTGTGAACGGTGCCGGAGCTGGGAAGGGAAGGAGGATTAGTAATGAAAGAGCTTATATTTATGTTTTTTGCTATATGCTGGATTATATCGGCAGTCGCGTGGACTATATGTTTGATTTATGCAATTAAAACACACGAAATAATTCCTATGTTGATAGCTTTATTATTTGTGCAAGTTTTTAATGTTGGGATATTGATTACAAGGTTATTATATTAAAATTTAGGAGAAAAAAGTGAATAAAAGGCAGGAAAAGAAAAAGAGAAAAAACATAGAAAGATGGCACAGGATGGAGATTCTCGGATATAAGAAAGAAAAGAAACTTAATAGAGATTACCGAGAACTTTGTATCTGGTGGGAACGCATTCGGAAGCGAAAAATTGAAATTTTATGGAGGGAAATATGAATAACACTAATGCAGAAATGGTGGCTCGTAATTTTTATAATTGGCTTGTTGATATGGGATATTCAACCGATACCGACAAGGCAGAAGATATCGAAGATGTAATAAAAGATTTTGTGTGTATTGAACACGAAGCACCTAAATTATTCAATTTGCTTAAAAATTTAAGTGATTAAACTGAAATTTAAGAAAGGAAAATGAATGAAAAGAGAAAGCAGAACAGCGGCAATAAGGCACTTAGATAGCGCCAGGCAGGATAAAGCCATGTTTGCGGATATTCCGGAATGGGCATGGTGGCATTTTAGACATATACCATATCAAAGGAGGGGTGGAATTGGAAAAGAAAACATTAGAAGACTACAAGAAGTTAGATCAGGACATAAAAGCCCTGGAGAATCGGATCAACAACCTGCGGAGCATGACAGCAAACTATGAATATGGATCTGCAAAGGGATCTAATCCGGAATTTCCATACCAGCCCATGACATTTCATGTGTCTGGCTACAATATCTTAGATGACGAGAAGAAGCGGATCCGGATCAGGAACTTGGAAATAAAGTTAGAGAAACAGAAAAAAGCATCTGAAGAGAAGCGGATAGCGGTAGAAGAGTTTATTTCAGGAATAGAAGACACCACTTTACGATTGATCTTCACTTATTTATTTGTGGACGGGATGAATCAGGAAGAAGTGGGGAAAAGACTTTGTATGGACAGAAGCCGGGTGAGCAGAAAAGTTGATAATTATTTAAAACGCACACAAAGCACAAAATAACGTGATATAATAGATATTGTAGAAGTAGGTTCAAAGAACCCACTTGGAACTAATAGGTACAGCTCATCTATTTGTTCATTGAAAAGTTCTCCCAAACACATACGATTACCGGGTGTCAAAGCCCGGCAGTTGAATCGCCCGCAGTGCAGATCTGGGTTCCTGAATGGGAGTAGGTTGTAAGACTTAGAATTCCTTTGTTCTGCACAAACGGTCTATAAAGAAAGAAATCCAAACCGGGAGTGACCGGTGGTGGTCGATCCAGTTTTCGGGCGTCTGTTAAAACCGAGATGGTTGCCGCACAGGGTGACTGTGGAAAGGCACTTACTTAGCGTAGGTGCTTTTTTGCGTATAATAGAAAATGCAGCCGATTGACTGCCTAATCTCTGCACAACTCGTCCAGTGTAATACCGAGGGCATCGGCAAGTTGAATAGCAGTTGATACCCTGCAGTCATTGCGGTTTTCTATTTCTTGAATCGTTCTGCGGGGTACACCTGATAGAGCAACTAATTTAGGGACGGATAATCCCTTTGACAAGCGTATTTCTTTAAGCTTCATTTGGAGTGTCCTCCTTTTTTAAAGTATTTCAGGATAGATATAATCAGTAAGAAAATGGTCAGGAAGAGAATGATATAATCCAGTTTTCCAAGATTATTAAAATCCATCAGTTTTAGTGATATGAATACAATGAGTAAAGTTGTAATAGTATCTTTCATCTTTTGGTTTCATATGGTATAATAACATTACCTATAGAAGGTGGGGAGCGTTGCTCCCCTTTGAGTGCTTATTTATCACCTGTAATCCAATCAGTCAGTTTCGCGGCTATCTGAATGGCTAACCAGATGATGGTAAGCACTTTTATTATGTCATCCATATGATTCCTCCTTTCCTTTAATATGTATATATTATAGCACATAAAATAGTGCTATGTCAATATGAAAGTTGCAAATAATGTAAATAATTTCAGCACTCGGATGAATATTCTGGGTGCTTTTCCTATGTATAAAGAAAGAAGGTGAGCCGGAATGGCTATATTACCAAATGCAAGGCATGAAAAATATGTGCAGTACTTAATACAGGGAATGAGCCAGAGAAAGGCTTACCGGGAAGCATTCAAAAATGCGGAGAACTGGAAAGACAGCACAGTAGATAACAGGGCGTGCGAATTATATAATACCGGGGAAATATTAGGTAGGTACAAGGAATTGCTGGAAGAATCCAGAGATAAAGCTATTATGAGCAGAAAAGACCGCATGGTTGTTTTGAGTGAGCTTGCATCCAATAAAGAAGAGAAGCCGGATGCAAGGATCAGAGCAATAGATACCCTGAATAAAATGGATGGAGAGTATGTAAACCGGGTTGAAGTATCAAGCGGGTTGAAAAACGAACAGACAAAGCTGGATGATCTAATCAAACAGATGCATGGCGGTGATGGAGGATGAGCAGTGAACGGCTGATCTTATCAGAGAAATATAAAGCATTCTTAAAATGCGATGCATCGGCAGAATTTCTGGAAGGCACCACATCTGCAGGAAAGACTACGGTTGGATTGTTTAAGTTTATGCTTAAGGTTGCAGAATCCCCGAAAAAGCTGCATATAATAGCGGCAAAGGATACCGGAACCGCTGAGAAGAATATCATCAACAAGGATCTTGGAATCATCGATGATTTTGGCGTACTGGCAGAATACAACGGCAATGGAACCAAGGACGATAAGATCCCCCATATACGATACCATACGTCTCGGGGGGATAAGGTAGTCTATGTAATGGGGTATGGAGACAAAAAGAAATGGCAGAAAGCCCTGGGAGGGCAGTATGGCTGTCTTTACATAGATGAAATCAATACCGCAGACATCGAGTTTGTCCGGGAATCAGCGATGAGATGTGATTATTTAATGGCTACGCTGAATCCGGATGATCCCAGTCTGGCTGTATATAAGGAATATATCAACAGCTCCCGTCCGCTTAAGGAATGGCAGGAAGACACCCCGAATGAAATAATGGAAGAGTTAAAGGAAGAACCAAAACCCGGATGGGTACATTGGTTCTTTTCTTTTCGGGATAATTTAGGACTGCCCAAGGAAAAGCTGGAACAGATTCTTATGAATACACCTAAGGGCACCAAGATCTGGAAGAATAAAATACAGGGGTTAAGGGGAAAAGCAACCGGTTTAATCTTTCCCAACTTTGACAGAAAGCAGCATGCTGTTCCAGCAGCATGGATCCAACAGCAGATCCAGTCCGGAAAGATCAAGTTCAAGAAGTTCTCAGCGGCATTGGATACCTCTTATTCCAGTAAATCACCGGATACCATTGCAATGGTCTTCCAGGGGATTACAGAAGACCGGAAACTTGTTACCCTGGCAGAAAAAGTTTACAGCAATGCGGACCTGAATACACCGCTTGCCCCATCGGACACCGTTTTAAAGCTGATTGATTTTTTGGAGCAATGCCGGAATGAATGGGGATTTTCAAGGGATGTATTCGTAGACAGTGCCGACCAGGCAACGCTGACAGAACTGAGGAAATATAAGCGGCTGCACGGCTGTCTGTATAACTTTGTGGATGCGTATAAAAAGGTCGGGATCATAGACCGGATTAAGCTGCAGCTTGGTTGGATACAGCAGGGATGTTACCTGGTAGTGGATGCATGCAGGGAGCATTTAGGGGAATTAGACCGGTATTCCTGGGATGAAAGCAAGGATAAGCCGGAAGACCGAAACGACCATACAATTAATGCGAATCAGTATGCATGGATTCCGTACCGGCAGCTGATTGGATTTGAGGAGGATGTGAAAAAGTGAGGTGGACAAAACGCATGGGTGACAATATAAAAAGGGGAATAATCAACTGGCTAAATATACAGCCGTCCGCTTCCAGTATACAGATTACCGAGGTAATGGACTTTGAACAAAGTGCAATCCGAAACAGAGTCTGGTATAGGGGAGAAGGAAATGAGTTAGAGCAGATGTACCAACAGAATCCAGAATACGCAGACAGGTATAAATTCTGGGCATCTAAGTGTACCCCTGGTATGGAAATGAGGAAGATACACACCGGATTGCCCGGGATGATTGTGCGGATTTTAAGCGGGATCATAACGGAAGATATGAATGACTTTGAATTTAAAAATCCAGCACAGGAACTGCTGTGGAAAGACATAGAGAAAGCAAACAGGTTTCGGAAGAAATTTGAAAGGTCTTTAAAAGAGGTACTCTATATAGGAGATGGAGCCTATAAGATTACCATTAACACTAAGAAAAGCGAATATCCAATCCTGCGCTGGTATCCGGGGGAAAGAATTGAATTGGTCTATGACGGAGATGATCTGGAAGAGGTGGTGTTCAAGACACCTTACACAGTCAGAAGCCAGCAGTATGTCCTGTATGAGCATTACGGACACGGGTATATCCGGAATGAACTGTATGAAGGAGAGAAACTGGTTGACTTGCATGCAATCGACAATACAAAAGGAGTGTCTGACTGGGCATTCGATGAGAAAGTAATTCTTGCGGTGCCGTTACAGGTGTATGAAAGTGCCAAATATGAGGGCAGAGGCGGCAGCATCTATGACGGCAAGGTGGATTGCTTTGACGCATTTGACGAAACCTGGTCGCAGTGGATGGACGCATTACGGGCAGGCAGGACGAAGACATATATTCCGGAATCGCTCATTCCCCGGGATCCAGATAAAGGGGATCTGCTAAAGCCAAACTCTTTCGATAATCGTTTTATTAAATGTGATTCTGATATGGGGGAGGGTGCCAGGAACCAAATCGACACGCAGCAGCCGGTTATCCCCCATGAAAGTTACCTTGCTTCCTATATAACAGCGCTTGACCAGTGTCTACAAGGAGTGATATCCCCTTCTACACTTGGCATAGACACAAAGAAGCTTGACAATGCAGAAGCCCAGAGGGAAAAAGAAAAAGCCACGCTATATACCCGGAATGCGATTATAGAGGCACTGCAGGAGACGCTGCCGGAAGTGGTTGCTGCATGCATAAATGCTTACAACTTACTATACGGGAAACCGGCAGAAGAGGTGGAAGTAAACATACCATTCGGAGAATATGCTAATCCAAGTTTTGAGTCACAGGTGGAAACCATAGGAAAAGCAAAAACCCAGGGCATTATGTCTATCGAGCGTGTGGTAGAAGAACTGTATGGCGATACCCTGGATGAACACTGTAAGCAGGAAGAGATCCAACGGCTTAAGGCAGAGCAGGGCATTACAGAAGCAGATGAGCCTGGTATCAACATGGATCTTGGAGGTTTTAAAGCAAACGTAGAAGGGGGGCTGCCAGATGAAAGTGCAGGTAGCGAAAAGAATGTACCGCATGAGCCGGAAGGAATACCAGGGGCTTCTAAAAATAGCCAGTGAACAGGTAGCCTTTGGAGTCTACGCAATTGAAAAAAATGATTATGCAGAACTGCGGTGTGATAAATGCAGCAGCTCCACCCAGCTTAAAGCAATGATCCGGCAGTTTAAGAGCCAGGGCTTTAAAGTGCTGTCGAATGGCAGGTGATCCATATGGAACCATATGATATCGAAGAAGCATTCGCTGCCATTGAAGAAGAACTGATCGCTTCCATGATGCGGAATATGAAGCGGCATAAGGTGGAAGAATCTGCAGAAGAAATGCGCTGGGAAATGTGGCAGGCAAAACAGCTGCAGGCACTGGAAAAATATAAGAAGCAGAACCAGAAGAAATTTCAAGGGAAATTTGCAGATATAAATGGATCTGTGGATGAAATAATCCATAAGGCAAGAAAGCAAGGCGGACTGGATCAGGAAATAGAGATCATGAATGCCATAAAGAAAGGTTGGAAACCTCCGGGAAGTCTGAATAAAAGTATGCAGACAACGGGTGAGTTTTTTAAACTGAATGATCGTAAACTGAATGCCTTGATCGGAGCCACCCGGAAGGATTTTTCCAAAGCGGAACACGCAATGTTACGAATGGCGGATGATCAATACCGTAAGATTATTTTTAATGCACAGGTATATGCAAATACCGGAGCGGGCACCTATGAAAAGGCCGTAGACATGGCAGCTAAGGATTTTTTGGGTTCCGGCATAAACTGCATTGAATATAAAAACGGGGCAAGGCATAAAATAAGCGATTATGCATTTATGGCAATACAGACAGCTTCCAAACGTGCCTATTTGACCGGAGAGGGAGAAAAGCGGCAGGAGTGGGGAATCAGTACTGTTATAGTAAATAAGCGTGGAAATCCCTGCCCAAAGTGTCTGCCGTTTGTGGGCAAAATATTGGTTGACGATGTATGGTCCGGTGGCAAACCATCAGATGGGAAGTATCCGCTAATGAGCACCGCTATAGCAGCCGGTCTATATCATCCGCGATGCAAGGATAGCCATACGACATACTTTCCGGGAATATCTACTGCAGATGATACCTGGACAAAACAGGAGTTGGAAGTTGTTGAGAAAGTAAATAAACAAGAGGCACAAAAACAGCATGCGGAGAGGCAGGTTGAAAAGTTAAAACGATTAGCTAAGTTTTCTTTAGATGAAGACAATCAAAGGATGCATGGTGACAGAGTAGCGGAATGGCAGGAAAAAATCGGTTCAAGAGCAAAATCACAATTCATATATAAAAATGAACCTGTTTATTATGACAAAAAGAATGACTATTCTGTATCTCTTCCTGAATATGATGAAACAGTTAATAGAGGATTATCAGAGGCTATTGAGGATGTGGCTAAAAAAGGAAATGAGGATAGATGTGAGCATATGCATCTTGTAAATCTGAAAACAGGAAAGCTGGAGTATTACGAAACAAATGGAGATCCTGGAAGTGTTGGTATTGATTTTTGGAAGTATGTAGAATCCCATCCAGACGAGAATTTTGCTTTTATCCATAATCATAATATCATTAGCTCGTTGTCAGAGGCCGACCTTACCACTCCAATTTTATATCAGAATATACCTGTTCAGATAGCAGTACAAAACGATGGTATGAAATACATTGCAAAACGAACTAAAGATGCTGATATTGACTTTTATCCAGATTTCTATTTTGAGGAAGAATTGGAAGACTTGAATAAATTGTCCAGGAGTGGTAAAATTACACCAGTTGAAAGAAGCGCCAGAAGAGAAGAAATAATAATTGAGAGTATATTGAAAGAGTTTTACGGGGAAGGAGTTGTTGCTATAGATGGGAGAAATAAATAATTGGGCTACACCATCAATGAAAGAGTTTATTTTTTGGAAAGATGATATGTCACCTGAAGAGTTTGAAATAGAGCAGGCATACTATTTTGGTAAAATGAGGGATCCATCAAAACGGAAACAATATCTTCCTATTTGGCAACAGAGATTAAAGGATAACTCAAAAAAAATATTCATTGATGAAGCATGGGCTTCACCATATATGAAAGGTTTTGATTTTTGGCGGGTTGGAATGACCGTGGATGAGTATAAAGAAGAATACCATAGTTATTTTGAAAAATTAAAGGAAATAAAGTAAAACCACCAGTCGATATATATTGATCGGTGGTTTTATTATGAACATAATTCAGTAGGAGGTGATACAGTGTGAAAGTAAAAGTAAAGGCAAACTTCCGAGATCGTGAAAATGATCTGAGACTTCGACAGACAGGCGAAGAGTTTGAGGTGAAAAGAGACAGAGCTGAGAAGTTAACAAGGCTTGGGCTGGTTGAGACTCTTCCAGATAAAGCTGAAGAAGAAAAGAAAGGGTAAGGTGGTCCATCCATCTCCCTGTAAGGCGCGGGGTGAAGCGTCTTATTTTTATGCCCGAAGGCTTTAAACTACGGTGAGACACACTGTGAAAACTGTTAGTGGGAGACACCCATAAAACTGTGGAAACATGGAGACACCATTTAACTGTAAAGGAGATATAGAAAAATGAGTAGATTACCAATGAAATTACAGATTTTTGCAGAGCCGGGGAGCACAGATCCAGAAGCACAGGCAACACCGCCTGCAGGACAGCCGCAAACCAATGCAGCGCCTGCAGCACCACAGATCGATTATGATAAGATTGCGCAGCTTATCCAGGGAAAACAGTCTGTGGCAGAAGAAAGCGTGTTAAAAGGCTACTTCAAGCAGCAAGGGCTTTCCAAAGAGGAAGCAGAGCAGGCGATGGCTTCCTTTAAGCAGCAACAGGCAGCACAGCAGCCGGATGTAAATGAACTGCAGACGAAGGCCGCACAGGCGCAGGCGATGGCACAGCAGAAGGAAGTTGAGAATCAGGCTATTTTGCAGGCGATTCAGCTGGGAATTGATGCTAAGACCGTACCTTATGTGCTGAAATTAGCCGACTTGAGCAATGTAATGGGACAGGATGGAACGATTGCAGAGGAAGCTTTAAAAGGAGCCTTAAACAAGGTTCTCGAAGATGTACCCGCATTAAAACCAGCAGCAGAACAAACCTCAGGCTTCAAACAGATCGGAGCCGGCGGAGGACAGCAGACAGGTTCAAATGACCTCTTATCAGCGGCATTTGGCAATAAAAAATAAGAAAGAAGGTATAAGAAATGTCAGTTTACAATTATGCAGAACAATTTGAGAGAGAATTACAGCAGAAATATGCAAGAGAGCTTACTTCTTTTGCGTTAACACAATCAAATCCGGGGATTAAGTTTATAAATGCCCAGACAATCAAGCTTCCGAAAATGACGGTTTCCGGATATAAGGACCATAACAGAAATGCTATGGGATTTAATGCAGGCACCGTGACAAATGACTGGGAGCCAAAAAAGCTTACACACGACAGGGACATTGAGATTCCTATCGATCCGATGGACATTGATGAAACAAACCTTGTCCTGGAGATGGCAAACATCCAGAATGTCTTTGAAGAAGAGCAGGCAATCCCGGAAAAGGATTCCTACCGGTATTCAAAGCTTTATGCAGAGGCGAAAGCATATAAGGATAAAGGGGCAATTATTGACAACACGGTGCTTACAGTTGATAACATCTTAGATTGGTTTGATAAGCAGATGGAAATCATGGATGATGCATCTGTGCCCAGCGAGGGCAGGGTTTTGTATTTAACCCCTTCCATGAATACGCTGATTAAGAATGCATCTAAAATCACAAGGAACATCGATGCCAGCGTGGGTGGGGGAATTGACCGCCGCGTTTATTCCCTGGATGATGTTACCTTTGTAAAAGTGCCAAGCGCCCGTATGAAAACAAAGTATGATTTTACAACCGGATGTGTGCCGGCAGCTGACGCAAAACAGATCAACCTGATTCTGGTGCATCCTTCCTGCGTGATCTCCCGTGACAAATACGCATACATGAAGTTATTTACCCCCGGATCCGACAGCCGTACAGCGGATAAGTATGTTTACCAGAACAGATACTACACCGATACCTTCCTGATCGAGAATAAAGCATGCGGTATTGCAATTAATGCAGAGGCGGAAGGAGCTGGGGCATAATGACAGCCGAAAAAGGAAATAAAGTGTATGCGATTGATGATTCCATGAAAGCACAGTACCAGAATGAAGGTTTTGATATCAAAGACGGTGCCGGGAAAGTGATTGCTTATGGGAAAGGGAAAACCGTTCCATATGAGGCATATATGAAAGCGGTAATGGAACTGGAAGCGTTGAAAAAAGCAAAAGGAAAGAAACCGGTGCAGGAAAAAGAAGGTGAATAGCCACAATGGTAAAATATAAACCATACGCCAGCGAAGCATACTATTCGGATATATATAATGGAACAGTCATTACAAATGATGACGATATGGAAAAGTATCTCAAACAGGCAAGCCGCCACCTGGATTCCCTGACTTACAACCGGATTGTAAGCCGGGGATTTTCTAATCTTACACCGTTTCAGCAGGAGATCCTTCAGGAGGTATGTTGTCAGCAGGCAGAATTTGAATACCAAAACAAAGATATCTTTGACATGGTCTTATCCGGATATTCCATAAACGGCGTTTCCATGCAGTTTGGGGAAAGCTGGAATGTTACCATACAGAAGGGGATCCCGATGAGGCGGGACATCTATGAGCAGCTTTGCCAGACGGGATTATGCTGCAGATTGGCGGTGTAGGATGCAGTACCCTAATTTAGTGCCAAAACAGTTCTGCACCACACCGGTCCACATCGTAATAGAGAAAGAAGGCCTGAACAAATACGGTGAGCCAGAAACAGCCCTGGAAACAGATGCCATGTGCAACTATCAGGATATGGCGAAAACAGTATTTACCGGAGATAAAAAATATGTACAGATTACGGGTACGGCACTTATTCCAGGGGATATTGCACCAGAATTACCAACTCTAAGCGGAGGAACCGCTATTATATTTGAGGTAAAGAGGAAAATATACCAGGGAACAAAGGCAAGGAATCCGGATGGCACCGTAAATTATGTGGAGTTGATGCTGGAATGATGAATGTAAATTCAAAGGTTAAGATAAACAGCCAGAAGATAAAACAGTTAACCCGCGCCCAGGTAACCGCATTGGAGAAAACCGCAGAGGCGCTGCATACCGAAGAGGTACAGGCGCAGGTGATCCCAAGAGATACGGGAGCACTACAAAACGAAGGATCATTTGTGGACTACTCAGAAGCGGGAACTGGCAGGGTCAGTTTAGTTTCAAGCACGCCCTATGCAAGAAAACTGTATTATCATCCGGAGTACGGATTTCAGACAGATGAAAATCCAAATGCAAAGGGGAAATGGCACGAAGACTGGCTTCCTGGCGGCAAGAATAAAGACTTTGCAAAGAAAGCCTATCAGGAATTTTACAAGAAGGAGGCTGGATTATAATGCTGATGTTAGAAGATGTGCGGGATCTGGTGTCTGGTCTTGGATTCACAGACGATAGTAGTGTCTATATGGGAAAGTTAGACGCAAAGCAGGATCAAAGCATCGGAGTGTACAATTTAAAGCGCTCAGCGCCTTATACAGTGGCGATAGGCGGGAAAGATAAAGAATCCTATGGAACGAAGCAGATCAGCATCTTAATACACTGGAACCGCAGTATGCGGGATACAGAAGCTGTTGCTGCAGAGTTATTTGATAAGCTTGCAGCCATGAGAGAAGTAAGAATCAATGAAAAGCAGATAAAATTTATTCATCCGCTTGTAGATCAGCCGGTGGATGTGGGAACAGATGACAATGGGATCTATGAGATGGTTATTGAGATAGAACTTATATATGAAAGGAAAGGTGATTAATTTGAAACAGAATGAAGCAAGAGCAGCAATTGAGGGCAGGAATATGCGAATTCCATTAAACCTGCAGACCTTTGCAGGAGAAAAAGCAAGCGGGGTTTACCCGTGTTATGAAAACCAGTTCCAGATTGATACAGCGGTTTCCGGTGGAACAGCAGCATTAAAATCAATTGCAGACTGTGAAACTTTTGAAGTGAGCTTTGACAATGGAGTGGAAGAATGGAATCCATATGACACGGAAGGTTGGACCCGAAGGTTAATGACATCCAAGTCAGTTACGATTTCTGTAACAGCCAAAAGAAATGTTGGAGATGCTGGTAATGATGCAGTTGCTGCATTGGTGTGGTTAAACGGACGAAAGGTGGAAAAAGACTTCCAGTGGACGTTTCCAGATGGCACAACCGTTAAATTTGCAAGTGCGGTTATTAATGTAACAAATGCGGGAACAGGAGATGCTACAGCTATAGCACCACTGGAATTTGAAGTGTTAAGTAACGGGAAACCAACGGTAACACCAGCAGCATAAGGCGGGAGAAATCCTGCCTTTTCTTAAGGTATAGAAGGAGATAGAAAAATGGCGAAGAAAATAGATATTACGGAAAAGCTCAAATTTGAGGAAAATCCAAGCATGATTATAAAAGGTATTTCTTATGAGGTTGATGCAGGCGCAACTACGATGCTTAAAGTTATGGGGCTGCTTGGAGATGGAGAAAATATCACCGCCCAGGCAATTCTTGAAATGTACAATTGCATTTTTAGTGAAAAGGAAAGAAATAAATTAGATAAACTTCATTTGAAGTTTGAAGATTTGCAGACTGTAATTAAAGCAGCAGTAGACTTGGTTACCGGAGATGCAGACCAGGGAGAGTAGCGAGCCGTATTGTGATTTGATAGATGACTTTGACCTGGTCGTATCATCTTTCCAGTCGCAATACGGGATCCGTTTGTCCAGGGAATTAAATGAGATGAAGTGGGATGAATTCCGGGGTCTGTTTGTTGGACTGGGACCCGATACGCCTTTAGGCAGGATAATCGCAATCCGGTCAGAAAAGGATAAGGATGTTTTGAAACACTTTACCAAAGACCAGCGGCGTATCAGGACGGAATGGATGAAACGCAGCGCACAAAAGGTGAGAAATGATGATATGGGCAGAATTCTGGAAGCATTTAAAAATGGTTTTATTGAAATGGCAGGTGGTGTAAATGGGAGCTGAAAGCGTAGGGCAGATTGCTCTTGATATGTCTGTAAATAAAAATGGGTTTGACAAACAAATGAAAGGCATAACAGGACTTGCAAAAAAGGCAGGAGTTGCCATTGCAGCTGCATTTGCTGTTAAGAAACTGGTTGATTTTGGTAAATCCTGTTTAGATTTGGGATCGGACCTTAACGAGGTTCAAAACGTTGTGGATGTGACGTTTCCCCAAATGTCCGCCCAGGTAAATGAATTTGCTAAAAGTGCAGCAACCAGTTTTGGGCTTTCTGAGACGATGGCTAAAAAATTCACCGGAACTTTTGGCGCAATGGCAAAAGCATTCGGTTTTAATGAAGAGGCAGCTTATGAAATGTCCACAGCCTTAACCGGTCTAACCGGTGATGTTGCGTCTTTTTATAATATATCACAGGATGAAGCATATACAAAACTGAAAAGTGTGTTTACAGGAGAAACGGAATCCTTAAAAGATTTGGGAATCGTTATGACGCAAACTGCTCTGGATGCGTATGCAATGTCAAATGGTTTCGGAAAAGCTACTAATGATATGACCGAGGCGGAGAAAGTAGCATTAAGATACCAGTTCGTACAACAGCAGCTGGCAACAGCGACTGGTGACTTCGCCAGGACATCGGATGGATGGGCAAACCAAGTAAGGATCCTGTCCCTGCAGTTTGATTCCCTTAAGGCAACGATTGGCCAGGGGCTGATAAACCTATTTACCCCTATTATTAAGGCAGTAAATACTTTAATCGGTAAGTTGTCCATCCTGGCAAATGCTTTTAAGTCTTTTACAGAGCTGATAACCGGCAACAAATCCAGCGGGCAAACGGCAGCACCAGTTGCAGATCTTGCAGATACTGCCGCAGCGGCAACCGGAAGTTTAGATGGAGCATCCGGTGCCGCAGACGGACTGCAGGAATCCACAAAGGGAGTAGGGAGCGCTGCAAAAAAGGCCGCAAAGGATATGAAAGCCCTTATGGGTTTTGACCAGGTAAATAAACTGGCAGATCCGGAAACAGACAGTGATGATTCCGGATCCGGCGGTGGAGCGGTGGGCGGTACTGGTGGTACAGTTGATTACGGGAATTTAGCGAAAGGTGATACGGTAATCGATAAAACAGCTTCTAAATTCCAGGGCTTAATTGATAAGGCTAAGGAACTGGCGGGGCTGTTTAAAAAAGGATTTCAATTAGGATTTGGCGATAGTGAAAAAAGGATTGTATCAATAAAAGGGCATTTAGCCGGCATTGGACAGTCCCTGAAAGAGATATTTACGGATACGAAGGTGGCGGGAAGCTTTAATTCCATGCTGGACTCAATCGCATTGAACTTAGGGAAAGTGGCAGGAAGTGCTGCCAGTATGGGGCTTACGATTGCAGACAATTTAGTGGGTGGGATTGATAAATATCTTAGCCAAAACAAAGAGTTTATCAAGCAGAAGCTGATAAGCATATTTGATGTGGCAGCTGAGATTGCAGCCCTTTCCGGGAAATTTTCAGTTGCAGTAGCGGATATCTTTACCGTATTTGCGGGAGATGATGCTAAGCAGATAACAGCCGACATTATCTCGGTATTCTCCAACGGATTTTTAACAGCAGTTGACCTTGCTGGAAAGCTTGGCCGGGATATCCTTGACACCATAACATCACCGATTGTAGAAAACAAAGATAAGATGAAAACCGCATTGGAAAATACCCTTGCACCGATCAGAGACGTTGCGGATTCCATCGCAGGATTATTTAATAACACCTATAAAAAGATCGGTGAAACATACGACACTTATCTGGCCCCATCGTTTACAAAAATAAAAGATGGAATAAGCAGTATTCTTTCTACAATCTTAGATACTTATAATACTTACGTGGCACCGGTGCTGCAGAGCATTGCAGATAAGTTTTCCAAGCTGGTAAGCGAACATGTACAGCCGATGGTTGACAGCTTTTTGGATTGTTTTGGAAAAATAGCTAATGCGGTAGCGACTACATGGGAAGAAACGATTGCACCCTTTGTGAATTGGATTATCGAAAACATTGTACCGGTAGTAGCACCGTTGTTTGAGCAACTGGCAACCGGTATCGTGGATACATTTGGAAAGATTGCGGATATCGTAAAAGACGTGCTGGATAAACTTGGGGCATTTGCAGACTGGTGCAGTAATAATCAAACACTGGTTACTGCAATAGCTGCGGGATTAGGATCATTTTTCCTGGCATTTAAAGGGGTTACCTTTGTATCGAAATTGGTAAGCCAGATAAGGATTCTTACACCTCTTCTCGGGGGGATGGGAAGTGCAGCGACATCCGTTATCCCAATGCTGGGAAAAATGAAGTCGGCTGGTGTGGGATTATTCGACACAGTTAAAAATCTTGCTACAGGATTGGGAACAAAATTAGTAGGTGCATTTCAGTTTTTGATCAGCCCGGCTGGCCTGGTATGCGTTGCTATAGCAGCGATTATTGCAATTGGCGTTTTAGTTTGGAAAAACTGGGATACCATTAAGGCAAAGGCAATAGAAATCTGGGGAGCCATAAAGGAATGGTTCTCAAAAACAATAGATGCAATAAAAGGATTCTTTACCGGATTGTGGAGGGGGATCACTGACACTTTTGCAAGTGTAGGCAGTTGGTTTAAAGAAAAATTCACGGCTGCAAAAAATGCAGTTACCGGAGCATTCAGCACCATAGGGTCCTGGTTTGGTAACAGATGGAAAGACATCTCCGGAGCATTTTCGAATACAAAATCATTCTTCCAATCTACGTTTTCTGCGGCCTGGGGTAATGTGAAAAACGCTTTTTCAAAATCTGGGAGCTTCTTTGCGGGCGTGTGGAGTGGAATAACCGGAGCCTTCGGGAATATAACCAATTGGTTTAAAGATAAGTTCTCTGCAGCCTGGGAAGCGGTTAAAAATGTATTTAGTTCTGGTGGGCAAGTATTTGACGGCATTAAGGAGGGGATCTTAGAGGGACTAAAGGCTGTTATAAATGCGTTAATTAATGGGATTAACTCAGTAATATCGGTACCTTTTAATGGAATTAACTGGGCATTAGATCAACTTAGAAATTTAAGCATAGGCCCTCTTGAGCCGTTTACCTGGCTTCCAAGTATTGATACACCACAAATCCCGGCATTGGCACAAGGTGGATTTGTGAAACCAAACACACCACAGTTAGCCATGATCGGGGATAACCGGCACCAGGGCGAAGTTGTAGCACCGGAAGGTAAAATGCTGGAAATGGCAAAGCAGGCGGCATTGCTGGCTGCATCCGGAAGCATTACCAAGGAAGAACTGGAATCTATTGTTGACCGGGCAGTAATCCGGTTAATAGCAGCATTATCTGCCCTTGGCTTTAACCTGGATGGGGAAACGATAGCGACTGCCGTGCAGATGGCACAAACCGGTATGGATCGAAGATTTAACGCAGTAACAATTAAGTAAGGAGGGGATGGCACATGTTTATATTGCAATCCGGGGACATAAAACTGCCAGCCCCCGTTTCCATGAAGATAAATGATGAAATTATATGGAGTTCGGACACTGGCAGGACATTAAATGCCTATATGATCGGAGAAGCCATTGCGGAGAAAAAGACAATTTCCCTGCAGTGGTCCTTTTTAACGGAGCAGGACATTGTCCTTATAAAAAGCATCATGACGGTAGGTTTTTTCCCGATTACGTTCCGGGATGATGGCAACTTAATCACGATGGAGAGTTACCGCGGGACACTTTCTAAGGAAGTGATGGGAGATATAGGAGACGGGTATTATTGGTATAAAAGCGCCAATGTGGATGTAGTGCAACGATAAAGAGGTGATCAATAAATGATAAACACGAGTACAGAATATAAAAAAGCAATACAAAAAGACCGGGAGTTTCGTATCCAGGATACGATAACTTTTAAAGACGGTACCAAACAGGGCAAAACGATAACCCTATCAACGGGTGATTTTATGTCTTACAGCATCAATGGTGCCACATCCAGCAGCGGAAAGTTCGATATTGGAGCAGCAGTAATAAAGAAGTACACTGCAGTTCTAAACAATATGAATGATAAATTTTCGGAGTATGATTTTGAAGGTGCAGATATCCGGTCCTATATCGGATTAAAGTTAGAAGACGGCAGCTGGGAAGTGTTAAGTAAAGGGACTTACCGGGTATGTAAAGCAAGATCAAAAGATCTTACAATATCAATAGAGGCATATGACTATATGCTGTTCTTCGATCAACCTTATTCTAAAAGTAAGCTTTCCTACCCAGCAACCATTAATGAGATTATCGCAGACGCATGTTTATGCTGTCAGATGACATATAATGCCCAAACCATACAAAATGGTAGATTTACAGTAGAAAAGCGGCCGGAAGATGAAGCATTAACATTCAGAGATATTATATCTTACTGTGCTCAAATCATGTGCTGCTATGCTAGGATTAGTAACGCAAATGCATTAGAATTTGGATGGTATGATTTTAGTATATTCGACAGTAATGATAACATTTTAGACGGCGGGGACCTCTATGATTATACAGGATCAAATGCAGATGGCGGGAACTTTAAAGATTATACTGGCGATATAAAGGATGGCGGCAGCTTCACTGACCAGAGAGATTTTCACCATCTTTATTTGCTGGGGAGTCAAGACATTGATGTAGCAGACATCGTAATTACTGGCGTAAAAGCTACAGCGGATAACAGTTCAGATGATAATAACGATAAGACAGAATCCTACCTATATGGTACAGAGGATTATGCTTTGTCTCTGGAAGGAAACCCGTTGATACAGGGAGGACACACAGAAGAAGTGGCCAGATATGTAGGACCTAGAATTGTAGGTAGGCGTTTTAGACCATTGTCAATAACCTGCTTGTCGGATCCAAGCATTGAAGAAGGCGATGTTGCATATGTAACAGATAGAAAAAACAACACTTATAAAACGGTAATTACAAATACAACGTTTTCTATGGGGGGTTATCAAAGTGTTGTGTGTGATGCAGAAACGAAAACCGAGAATAATTATACTAGGTATGGAGCAGAGACTAAACTTCTGGCGCAAGCTCATAAGGATATGCAAAATGAGATTAGTCAATATGATATCGCAGTGCAACAACTTAACAGTTTGGCATTGAATTCTCTTGGGTACTATGAGACGATCACCAGAGAAGATGACGGAAGCATGATAAAGTACATGCACGACAAGCCTGAAATGAAAGACAGTAAGGTTGTTTACAAAAGATCCATAGATGGTTTTTTTATAAGCCTTGACGGAGGAGAGAATTTTAAAAGTGGATTCGATAAATACGGAAATGCTGTTTTGAATGTCATTCAGGCTATAGGTATTAACTTCGATTGGGCAAAAGGCGGGACACTTACCCTTGGAGGGAAAGACCATGAAAATGGTGTGCTAAAGTTATTGGATAAGGATGATAACACGATAATGACGCTCACTGAAAATGGCCTTAATGTGCTCAAGGGGGATATTAGTGGTTCTACGATAACCGGTTCGGAATTTAAAAATGCAACAGGGACGTTTGAAATAAGTAGCGAAGGCATATTGAGTTCTTATTCGGCGAGCAAAAAAAGGAGCCTTATCTTAGATGATGCGGGAATATATGTTTCTGGGATGACGGAAGCTGGATACGAGGGGGCGTATGGTTTAAGATGCACGAGCGGTTCAATCAACGCGGATTATCATTCGCAAGGTATTTTCTTTAATAAGCAAGAGAATCCAGATGTAATAACAGAAAACGACTTTGTTTTTCATGTGAGAATAGAAGATAGGTACATGCTTTGCCGTTGCACAGCCCATTTTGATTATCCGGTTTTCATTCAAAATAAATTATATGCACAAGAGGTTACTGCCGGTAAATTTGTTAATGACTCTGATCCAAGGCTTAAAGATATAGAATCGCATATTACAGATGCAGAAAAAACTCTTAGCAAGCTTGAAACCATCATCTTTCGGTGGAAAGATGAAGAAGACAAAAAATTGCATATGGGTTTAAATGCAGATAATGTGCAAAAAGTATTCGGGGACGAATACGGCATAGTTTCGGAAGGCAGGGAAGGATACAAGGGTGTTTCTTATATAGAGATCATTCCACTACTTATTTCGGCGATAAATAGCCATTCTGAGCGCTTGGAAAGAATTGAGAGGAAGTTAGATAAATTATTACAGGAGGGGATCGGATGATAATTTTAATTAGAAGAGGGAACGAAAAAGATTTTGACCCCTCTAAAATGCGCCCTGGTGAATTTGCAGTAATGCTGGATACCAAGAAAGTATTTGCAACTTTTGCGGCAGGCGAAGTAAAACAGCTTGCCACCATAGAAGACATGAAAGCCTTGCTAAACAGCACCAATGAGCAATTTGCCGCCCTGCAGGAGCTGTTAAAGCAATTAGAAAGCGGCGGTGCAGTCAGTATTCTTGCAGATCTTGCACAGGCAAAAAAGGATATAGAAACGCTAAAATCAGACGTCCAGGGAGCCTTGGGCGTTATTTAAATGGAGGAAAAGACATGGCAGTAAAAACAGTTCAGGCTATTATAAATGGTCAAACACACACGTTAACCTATAATAGTACTTCCAAAAAGTACGAGGCCACTATTACAGCGCCCTCTGGGTCATCTTACAATGTAAATGCTGGGCACTATTACCCAGTTACTGTAAAAGCTACGGATGAGGCAGGTAACGTAACAACTAAGGCAGACACCGATGCAACACTGGGTGATAGCTTAAAGTTAAAAGTAAAAGAAAAAGTGGCACCGGTAATTACGATTACAGCACCTACAGCAAGTGCAAGACTTACCAATAACAAGCCAACCGTAACATTTACGGTAACTGATACAGATTCCGGTGTTAATCCAGATACAATTAAGATAACTATCGGATCATCTGTTATTACATCCGGTATTACGAAAACACAGAATGGCAAGAATTACACCTGCAGCTACGTGCCTACAACAGCACTTCCGGAAGGCAGCAACACTATTAAAGTTGATGCATCTGACTTTGATGGTAATGCCGCAGCACAGAAATCTGTAACTTTTGTTGTGGATACAGTTCCGCCAACACTGTCCGTAACAGCGCCGGTGGATAACTTAATTACAAACCAGGCAGCATGTACTGTAACAGGAACAACAAACGATGCAACTTCCAGTCCTTGTACAGTAACCGTAAAATTGAATGCCGGCGCAGCGGAAGCAGTTACAGTTAACGCAGATGGTACATTCTCGAAAGCATTAACACTTGTTGCGGGAAGCAATACAATTACAGTTGTATCTACGGATACTGCCGGTAAATCCAGCACAGTTACCCGGACAGTTACATTGGATCAGGTAGCGCCGACTATTAAGTCTGTAACGATTACGCCAAACCCGGTAGACGCTGGCAAAACCTACGTGATTTCTGTAGAAGTAACGGATTAGGCGGTGATCCTATGGCAGTAAAACGCTTGATAGGAAAAGTTGATCAAATAGAAATCGTATTTGAACGCATGGAAGGGGATCTGTGGCAAGTACAGATCCCTGGAGATGAGGACTGCACATATATTTTAGAGTTGTATGCAACTGATGAAGCCGGCAATGAAACATTTATGACCAGAATCTTCTTTGAATATGATCGTTCATCAAAGAAGGTTATCATAAAGCCGGTTCCCTATTTGGCGGCGCTGGTAGCACAGCAGTATTTTGGGGAAAGAATATTAACAAGCAAGGAGGTGGGCGGATGCTTAAAACAAAATTTGATATCGGAGAAGAACGGCATGTGCAGATTGAGATAACATCTGAAGCAGGCGGGGAATTTAAGATATGGATGGCAAAATTTGAACTATGGACAGAGGATGAAGCCCTTGAAATGGAGGGGGAATGCATTGTAGACGAACATGTAATTGATGCCTACATACGCCCACTGACTGCGGGAATGTATACACTAAAATACATTTATCTGATAGGTGATGAAACCTGGATTGAACCGGTAAGGGTGGTGGTATCGTAATGGCAGTAGCAAATATTGTTATAAACGATGTAAGCATAAGCCCTAACCCGGTTAATACCGGGCAACAGTATAAATTAGCCGTTGGAATTATACCAGAAACTTTTGAGATCACCACGATGGATGATTATTCTCTGGTTGATACTGATGGTTATATCTTAATTTGTAAGGAGGAATAGCATGGCAACAAGAAAAATAACGGATCTGACGCAGGCCACCACGGCGAGTGACGCAGATCTGATGGTAATACAAGATACGAGTAAAACTAAGAAAATAACATTCTCAACTTTACTTACCAGCATTAAATCAAAACTTGGAGTAGGTACTGCAGCAAACTTAAATACTACAAGTAAAGAGATCGTAGGGGCAATTAATGAGATAAACACGAATTTAGCTACAACATATAATTACGATAAAATGTATAATTTATGGTATTCATCCGGTAACGTAATAACCGATAAAGTAGGAAAAATACTTATTGTAACTATTGCATTGCAGGCAAAATCCCCTTTACCATTAAATGTATGGCATAAACTTATAGCGCTGCCAGCCGGATCCCGCCCAGCTCACACTTTTTATGGCAACTATGACAATGGTACTTATAATACAACAATAAAAGTTGAGGCGAACGGGGATGTCTTAGTACTTTCAGGTAAAGCAATTGCTGCAAACGAATGGCTTGTCGGCAGTGTAAGCATTGCTTGCTAAATACTATTTCCATCGTCCTATAGCTAACCATCTAAACGGGCTATCATATGGAGTATTTGCATAAGGTGCACCCATTAATATTGCACGGAAATTTGTAAAAGTTAAGCCATCAAACATGATACCATTCTGGTAAGCAGGGGTCTCAAGAGTAAGATTCACACATACATGGCAATTAGTGTTAAAAGTATAAGGAAAAGTTATAACTTTAGTTGAATTAGAATTTCCATTGGTAGTAAGACTTCCAGAATAAAAACCCCATTGCAACATTGTCCCATCGGGTAATTTACTATATCCATTACCCCCATTACCTAAATTCGTGTTTAACTCTGAAACCTATTTAAAAAAAGAAAGGATGATTTTATGGAAAAAATAAAATTAAACAACAATAAAACATTTGAACTTATTACCTGTGGAGTAGACTGCACGCCGGAAAAGATTGTGTTCTTTATTCTGCCTGGAAACACCACATTAACTGAAGTAGAAACAGCATTTAACCCTGAGAATACTAAAAAAATTTATAGGCTGTCAGCCCAGGATGAAGAAGAGCTGCAGCTTTATACCGGATACACAAAACTAACCGGTATTGAGAAGCGTAAAGAAGCTGAAATTGATACAAACATTACAGAGGCAGGTGAAGTCACGCCGGTTCTGGGTGATTTGATCCGGATCGAGTTGGTTAAGCCAAATGAGACAGAAGAAAGAATAAAGTCCCTGGAAGAAACTGTTGACACTTTAACCTTAGAAATTTTAGGAATGTAGGAGATTAGAACATGTTTGAAACAATTAAGAGAATATACCATAATACAAGTAACGCGGAAGTAGTGGAAAAAGCATTTCAAAAAGGTTGGATTACAAAAGTAGAAAAAGAAACTATTTTAGCAGCATAATGTTTCCGAACCCTCTTATCTTTAGTAGAATAGATACGATACGAAAGAATAGGAGGGTTTTAAATGTTAAAGGAACAATTGCAGGATGAAATATTACAGTGCCTGCAGCCGGATCTTAACGATTGCCAACTTGAAAGGCTTCGTAATACACTGTATATCAAGATGTATAACTATGACATTGTTGAGATCAAGGCTGAATTGGTGGAGTATGATGACAGCGATATGCGGATCATAAACCTTTTTCTTAATACGAAGCTGGTAGAGGGAAGAAGTAAGAGAACAGTGGAGCGTTACAAGCTCGTTTTGCGGATGCTTAGCGAATATTTTGCAAAGGGTGTAAGAAATATTGATACCAATGATTTGAGGTACTATTTGGCTAAATACAAGGCTGACAGAGGGGTGTGTAACAACACATTAGATGGAATGAGAAGAGTAATAAGCAGCTTCTTTGCCTGGCTGAGTGATGAGGGGTACATTGTAAAGAACCCAACCCGAAGGTTGAACCAGATCAAAGTAGAGAAGACCATAAAAAAGCCATTAAGCGATGAAGAGCGGGAACGGTTAAAATGTATCTGTTCTAGGGAGCGTGATCTTGCATTGCTGGAATTCCTATATTCTACAGGGGTCCGTGTTGGGGAATTGGTGGGACTGGACCGTAAAGATATAAGGTTTCAGAATAGAGACTGTATTGTTTTTGGTAAAGGTGGAAAAGAAAGAGAAGTGTATTTAAATGCCAGTAGTTGTCTGCATTTAAAAAACTACTTAGAATGTAGGAATGATAATAATGAAGCATTGTTTGTTAGCGAAAAGGAACCATATACAAGATTAACAATATCCGGCGTAGAGGACATTTTAAGGCGCTTAGGGCGTAAAGCAGGTGTGGAAAAGGTGCATCCGCATAGATACCGGAGAACAGCAGCAACAAATGCACTTAATAGAGGCATGCCACTGCAGGAAGTTTCTAAGATGTTAGGGCACGCAAAGACGGAAACAACCATGATATATTGCACCATAAATGAAGAGAGTTTACGGTTTAACCACAATAAGTACTTAAGTGCATAATTATAATACAATTTAGAATATTTTTACATCTGCTTTTGGCAGGTGTTTTTGTTGTACCTAAAAATATTTTTGTACAGGAAAATAGGAACTAAAATCATCTGAGGAAAACACGAATTTAGCTACAACATATAATTACGATAAAATGTATAATTTATGGTATTCATCCGGTAACGTAATAACCGATAAAGTAGGAAAAATACTTATTGTAACTATTGCATTGCAGGCAAAATCCCCTTTACCATTAAATGTATGGCATAAACTTATAGCGCTGCCAGCCGGATCCCGCCCAGCTCAC
>NZ_JNGB01000255.1:0-4985 GCF_001029355.1 Robinsoniella sp. RHS | reverse complement strand
TCAGGATGAACGCTGGCGGCGTGCTTAACACATGCAAGTCGAGCGAAGCATTAAACCGATTYYTCGGAAAGAAGTTTAATGACTGAGCGGCGGACGGGTGAGTAACGCGTGGGTGACCTGCCTCAGTACAGGGGGATAACAGACAGAAATGTCTGCTAATACCGCATAAGCGCACAGTGCTGCATGGCACAGTGTGAAAAACTCCGGTGGTATGAGATGGACCCGCGTCTGATTAGCTAGTTGGTAAGGTAACGGCTTACCAAGGCGACGATCAGTAGCCGGCCTGAGAGGGTGAACGGCCACATTGGGACTGAGACACGGCCCAAACTCCTAC
The DNA here is from genome assembly GCF_001029355.1 of Robinsoniella sp. RHS. Classification (NCBI taxonomy): domain Bacteria; kingdom Bacillati; phylum Bacillota; class Clostridia; order Lachnospirales; family Lachnospiraceae; genus Robinsoniella; species Robinsoniella sp. RHS. The sequence continues at coordinate 4,651 of NZ_JNGB01000255.1, read as the reverse complement.
GGGAGGCAGCAGTGGGGAATATTGCACAATGGGGGAAACCCTGATGCAGCGACGCCGCGTGAAGGAAGAAGTATTTCGGTATGTAAACTTCTATCAGCAGGGAAGAAAATGACGGTACCTGACTAAGAAGCCCCGGCTAACTACGTGCCAGCAGCCGCGGTAATACGTAGGGGGCAAGCGTTATCCGGATTTACTGGGTGTAAAGGGAGCGTAGACGGCATGGCAAGTCTGGTGTGAAAGGCAGGGGCTCAACCCCTGGACTGCATTGGAAACTGTCAGGCTGGAGTGCAGGAGAGGTAAGTGGAATTCCTAGTGTAGCGGTGAAATGCGTAGATATTAGGAGGAACACCAGTGGCGAAGGCGACTTACTGGACTGTAACTGACGTTGAGGCTCGAAAGCGTGGGGAGCAAACAGGATTAGATACCCTGGTAGTCCACGCCGTAAACGATGAATACTAGGTGTCAGGGAGCAAAGCTCTTTGGTGCCGCAGCTAACGCAATAAGTATTCCACCTGGGGAGTACGTTCGCAAGAATGAAACTCAAAGGAATTGACGGGGACCCGCACAAGCGGTGGAGCATGTGGTTTAATTCGAAGCAACGCGAAGAACCTTACCAAGTCTTGACATCCCTCTGACCGGACAGTAACGTGTCCTTTCCTTCGGGACAGAGGTGACAGGTGGTGCATGGTTGTCGTCAGCTCGTGTCGTGAGATGTTGGGTTAAGTCCCGCAACGAGCGCAACCCTTATCTTCAGTAGCCAGCAATTCGGTTGGGCACTCTGGAGAGACTGCCAGGGATAACCTGGAGGAAGGTGGGGATGACGTCAAATCATCATGCCCCTTATGATTTGGGCTACACACGTGCTACAATGGCGTAAACAAAGGGAAGCAGCCCTGTGAAGGTGAGCAAATCCCAAAAATAACGTCTCAGTTCGGATTGTAGTCTGCAACTCGACTACATGAAGCTGGAATCGCTAGTAATCGCGAATCAGAATGTCGCGGTGAATACGTTCCCGGGTCTTGTACACACCGCCCGTCACACCATGGGAGTCGGAAATGCCCGAAGTCAGTGACCCAACCGTAAGGAGGGAGCTGCCGAAGGTGGAGCCGGTAACTGGGGTGAAGTCGTAACAAGGTAGCCGTATCGGAAGGTGCGGCTGGATCACCTCCTTTCTAAGGAAAGAATGAGTAAAGGTTGTTTTACTGTTCAATTATTAAGTAATGAAATGAGTATTTCGGGAAGCTGAGCGAAAGCCGGCAGAAAGAAATACAATAAACTACCTTAATAATATAAAATTTCTGGTGGCGATGCGCTTAGGGGAAACACCCGTACCCATCCCGAACACGATGGTTAAGACTTAAGCGGCCGATGGTACTGCACTGGTAACGGTGTGGGAGAGCAGGTGGCTGCCAGATTACAAAAAAATAATATGAAATAACTGTTTTTACCAGTGATTTAAGATCAAAATGCTTTTGGTTTTAAATGACTGATAAAAATTCAGTCAGTAAGATATGTACCTTGAAAATCACATATAGAAATAATCAAAAATATCTAAATTAGATAAGACATCCGAGGTAGTTATCTTTTAAAAAGGTAATTATTTTAAACTAGCAACAAAACTAAACCAACACCGAACAACGCTATGTGAGGTGAAAAAATGGTTAAGCGAACAAGAGCGCAGGGTGGATGCCTTGGCACTAAGAGCCGATGAAAGACGTGATAAGCTGCGAAAAGCTTCGGGGAGGAGCAAATATCCTACGATCCGGAGATATCTGAATGGGGAAACCCACTTGAGCAAACCTCAAGTATCCATACGCCAATACATAACGTATGGAAGGGAACCCGGGGAACTGAAACATCTAAGTACCCGGAGGAAAAGAAAGAAAACTCGATTCCCAAAGTAGCGGCGAGCGAAATGGGAGGAGCCTAAACCGGAATGCGTGCATTCCGGGGTTATGGACTGCATAACGTGACTTGAATGGTAAAAGAACGGTTTTGGGAAATCCGGCCAGAGAGGGTGAAAGCCCCGTATTTGAAACCAGAAGAGAGCAGGCAGTATCCAAAGTACCACGAGACACGAGAAACCTTGTGGGAAGTCGGGGGGACCACCCCCCAAGGCTAAATACTACTTAGTGACCGATAGTGCATAGTACTGTGAAGGAAAGGTGAAAAGAACCCCGGGAGGGGAGTGAAAAAGAACCTGAAACCCTGTGTTTACAAGCTGTGGAACCACTTTATATGTGGAACCGCGTACTTTTTGTAGAACGGTCCAGCGAGTTACGCTGGCTGGCAAGGTTAAGCACTCAAGGTGTGGAGCCGGAGGGAAACCAAGTCTTAATAGGGCGAAAGAGTCAGTCAGAGTAGACCCGAAACCGGGTGATCTATCCATGTCCAGGTTGAAGTTACCGTAAAAGGTAATGGAGGACCGAACGCACATCCGTTGAAAAGGGTGGCGATGAGGTGTGGATAGGGGAGAAATTCCAATCGAACCCGGAGATAGCTGGTTCTCCTCGAAATAGCTTTAGGGCTAGCCTCATATTAGTCTAACGGAGGTAGAGCACTGAATTTCCTAGGGGGCGTCAAAGCTTACCAAAGAATATCAAACTCCGAATGCCGTATAGATGATGTATGGGAGTCAGACTGCACGAGATAAGTTGGGCAGTCAAAAGGGAAAGAGCCCAGACCTCCAGCTAAGGTCCCAAAGTGTGTGTTAAGTGGAAAAGGATGTGGGATTTCGAAGACAACTAGGATGTTGGCTCAGAAGCAGCCATACATTAAAAGAGTGCGTAATAGCTCACTAGTCGAGAGGTCCTGCGCCGAAAATGTCCGGGGCTGAAACACAACACCGAAGCTGAGGAATGGAAGTACATCTACGGGTGTACCCATTGGTAGAGGAGCATTCTTAACTGAGACGAAGCTGTACCGTAAGGAGCAGTGGATTGTTAAGAAGAGAGAATGCTGGAATGAGTAGCGAGAGGAAGGTGAGAATCCTTCCGGCCGAATATCCAAGGTTTCCAGAGTAAAGCTGATCTGCTCTGGGTAAGTCGGGGCCTAAGGCGAGGTCGAAAGACGTAGTCGATGGACAACAGGTTGAGATTCCTGTACTATAGTATAACAGAACTGTGGGGACACAGATGGAAAGCACAATCCGGGAATGGAAAAACCGGTACAAGCGGGGTAGGAGTAGTAAAGGCAAATCCGTACTACAATCCGAAGACGTGACGTGGAGCGAACTAAAGTAGCGAAGTGTGTGAGCCAGCTGTCAAGAAAAGCCGCTATTGTTTATATTATACCCGTACCGTAAACCGACACAGGTGGATGAGGAGAGAATCCTAAGGCCGACGGAAGAAGCATTGTTAAGGAACTCGGCAAAATGACCCCGTAACTTCGGGAGAAGGGGTGCCTCGAAAGAGGCCGCAGAGAATAGGCTCAAGCAACTGTTTAGCAAAAACACAGGTCTATGCAAAACCGCAAGGTGAAGTATATGGGCTGACGCCTGCCCGGTGCTGGAAGGTTAAGAGGAGATGTCAGCGCAAGCGAAGCATTGAATTTAAGCCCCAGTAAACGGCGGCCGTAACTATAACGGTCCTAAGGTAGCGAAATTCCTTGTCGGGTAAGTTCCGACCCGCACGAAAGGCGTAATGATTTGAGCACTGTCTCGACAATGCATCCGGTGAAATTGAAATACCAGTGAAGATGCTGGTTACCTGCGCCAGGACGGAAAGACCCCATGGAGCTTTACTCCAGCTTGATACTGGGATTCGGTATTGCATGTACAGGATAGGTGGGAGACTAAGAATTCACAACGCCAGTTGTGAAGGAGTCATTGTTGGGATACCACCCTTGCAGTATTGGATTTCTAACCAGCCACCGTGATCCGGTGGTGGGACAATGTCAGGCGGGGAGTTTGACTGGGGCGGTCGCCTCCGAAAGGGTATCGGAGGCGCTCAAAGGTCTTCTCAGAATGGTTGGAAACCATTCGCAGAGTGCAAAGGCAAAAGAAGGCTTGACTGTGACACCGACGGGTGGAGCAGGTACGAAAGTAGGACTTAGTGATCCGGTGGTATAAAGTGGGATTGCCATCGCTCAACGGATAAAAGCTACCCTGGGGATAACAGGCTTATCACTCCCAAGAGTTCACATCGACGGAGTGGTTTGGCACCTCGATGTCGGCTCATCGCATCCTGGGGCTGTAGTAGGTCCCAAGGGTTGGGCTGTTCGCCCATTAAAGCGGTACGCGAGCTGGGTTCAGAACGTCGTGAGACAGTTCGGTCCCTATCCGGCGTGGGCGCAGGATATTTGAGAGGAGCTGACCTTAGTACGAGAGGACCGGGTTGGACTGACCTCTGGTGTACCGGTTGTTCTACCAAGAGCATGGCCGGGTAGCCAAGTCGGGAAGGGATAAACGCTGAAGGCATCTAAGCGTGAAGCCCCCCTCAAGATGAGATATCCCCCGCATAAGCGGTAAGACCCCTTGAAGACGACGAGGTAGATAGGTTAGAGGTGGAAGTGCAGTAATGTATGGAGCTGACTAATACTAATAGGTCGAAGGCTTATCCATAAGGTTTAGGATAATGTCAATAAAGTTGATATGATCAACGAAGTTGGTAATGCAAGAACGGATGATATTTGATGAATTTCTGTGTGTGGT
>NZ_JNGB01000099.1:0-28687 GCF_001029355.1 Robinsoniella sp. RHS | reverse complement strand
CGGCGTCTTTCACGATGTCATTGATACTAGTATCATCAAAGCCATTTTCCAAAAAGAGATGAAGCGAGATGTCTTTAATTTTCTTATGTATTTTGTGATATTTCAATTCTTTTGCTAAACTGGCCATTTTGTCGTCCTTCTCGTTTGTATGTTAGAGGTTATGTAAAATTATGTAAGTAGGTCTTTGTCCAAAATGTACATTAAATGGAATAAATTATACAAAGAGTACGTCATAAATGACATTATAGCTGATTTTAAGAATGGTGTCGAGTGAAAAAGCTGTTATATTTGTAGTAAAATAGTCCGGCGGCATCTGCCAGAAACCAACCGATGGGGATTGCCCACCAGATACCTAAAAGCCCAATGGAAGGAACCGGAGCCAAAATATATGCCAGCAAAACACGGGTTCCCAGCGATATTACGGTGAGAACCACGGAAATTCCCGGTTTTCCAATACCCCGGTACAGACCGTAGAGAAGGAAGAGACATCCGATACCACAGTAGCACATGCCTTCAATGCGAAGATATTGAGTGCCGATGGAAATAATTTCCTGCTCCTGCGGCTGGATAAAAATCAGCATCAGTTTATCAGCAAAGATAAATACAGTTGCTGAAATAAAAAGGCAGAATATTACTGCGGTGCCAATCGCAGACCGGATGCCCTGGCGGATTCTTTCCGTTTTTTTAGCCCCAAAGTTCTGGGCAATAAAGGTAGAAAAAGCATTACCAAAGTCCTGTACCGGCATGTAGGCAAACGAATCTATTTTTACTGCGGCGGCGAAGGCGGCCATAACCTGAACACCGAAGCTGTTAACCAATCCCTGAATCATTAGGATTCCAAAGTTCATGATGGATTGCTGGATACAGGTAAGGGATGAGTATTGTATAATATCTCTTGTTAATTCCCGGTTAAATTGCAGGTGCCGCCTTTTTAGCCTTATATTCGGCAGGCGTTTCAGGCAGTAAACAGAAATACCGGCAGCAGAGATGCCCTGTGCGATTACAGTTGCCAGAGCGGCACCGCCGACTCCCATATGAAATGTAAGAACAAACAGTAAATCCAGCAGGATGTTTATCATTGCTGAAACAGCCAGAAAAATCAGCGGAGCCATGGAGTTGCCCATGCTTCGCAGCAGAGCCGCAAAATAATTATAGAGAAAGGTAAACATGATGCCAAAAAATATAATGCGCAGATAGTCTTCTGTCTCTGTCAAAATATCTGCTGGTATCTGCAGCAGAGAAAGCAAAGGGGAAAGCAGGCATAAAACAGCGATATTTATAATGAGACTGACCGATCCAATCAGAACAAATGAAATAAAAATACTGTTTTTTAAGCGTTCCATGTCCTGACCGCCGAACAGCATAGAAAAAACAATTCCGCTTCCCATACATAATCCTAGAATAATGGATGTCAAAAATACCATAAGTGTAAAAGAAGAGCCGACAGCTGCCAGAGGGCCTGCACCCAGGTATTTTCCCACAATCAAAGTATCGGCTACATTATAGAGCTGCTGGAGTAGGTTACCAAGAATCATGGGCACTGCAAAGCGGAGCATGACAGAAGTAACCTTTCCGGTTGTAAGATCTTTTTGCATAATATCCTCCTGGTTCTACGTAACTTACGAAACGTAATATAAAATATTCATTATGTAAGTAGGGTAACATTTTGAAACAGGGATGTCAAACGAAAAGTGAAAAGTGGTACAGGGCTTAAAAAATCTTGTGATATAACGCAGAAAATGATATGATTAATGGTACTATAAAAAGCAGTACATTGGAACATACAAAGATAGTTATTACCAGGAAAGAAGGGGCAGGCAGAATGTTCTTAAGCGGTCTGGATGAAATAGATCAAAAAATTACAGCATTACTGTTACATAATGCAAGAATGTCTTATTCGGATATCGGTGAAGCAGTGGGGCTTTCCCGGGTAGCGGTAAAGTCCAGAATTCAGGCACTGGAGGAAAGGGGTGTGATTGAGGAGTACACAACGGTAATCAACCCCCAGAAGATAACCGGTGCCATATCCTGCTATTTTGAGATAGAAATGAAACCCGGTAAACGACCGGAGATTATCCGGATTCTAAAAGAGAATGATACGGTAACCCAGATCTACCAGGTTTCCGGAAAATGTAAGCTTCATGTCCATGCAGTTGCAGCGGGGCATGAGGAAATGGAAATGTTTTTAAAAGAAGTTATATACAAGCTTCCGGGTGTGACTGACCTGAGCTGCAACATTATATTATCCAGGATAAAGGATATTAAAGGACTTCGGTTATAAACACGCTATGGTGGTACAGTCTTAATATAATAAATACAAGAAGGTAAAGTATGAAGTTACTAAATGAAATACCAGAAAGCTTCTGGAGTCTGTTCCGTTCTCCCAATCGGAATACATACATGGAAGCTTTGCTGAAGATAAATGAAGAATACCAATATAACAGTTATTTCTTAAGCAGGGAGGTCTGTATTCAGATACTTGGGGACTATTTTGCACAGCGGCGGGTAATGATGCAGAAGGAGGAACTGGAGTCTGAACTGGATATACTGGAACCACCGGCCACCAGGATACTGAACTGGCTGCTGAAAGCCCAGTGGCTGAAGAAGCTGGATGATTACTATATGCAGGTAACCAACATTATAATTCCGGATTATGCCGCCATTTTTATTGATGCATTTGAACGACTGAACAGTGATGAAGAAGATGACACGCAAATCTATATCCAGAATATCTATGCAATTCTCTTTTCTTTTAAAAATGATCCCCGGGCAAATACCAGTCTATTAAAAACAGCACTAGTGAATGTACGAAAGCTGAATAAATCCCTGCAGGATATGCTCCACAATATGGATAAGTTTTTCACCAGCCTTCTGGAACAGAAAAATTATGCAGATCTGTTAAAGGAGCATCTGGAGGGGTATGTAGAAGAGATCATCAACAAGAAATACCATATCCTGAAAACATCTGACAACTTTTATCTGTATAAAACCGATATTAAAGGATGGATACGGGAGATGCAGTCGGATATGGAGTGGATTTCACTGATGAGCCGGCGGGAGCAAAAAGAAATCAACGAGGGGGATATGCTGCGCATACTGGATGATATCGAGCGGGGATTTGATGATATTGAACACCGGATTTCCTTTATGGACAGAGAGCATATGAAATACGTGCGGGCTACCGTAACCAGGCTGAATTATCTCCTGAACGGGGAGGCAGACAGGCGGGGGCTGGTTATTCAGCTGTTAAATGAACTGTCAGCTGGTCAGGGGCAGGAAGATAAAATTAAAAAAGTATCCGCCAGGATGAATTTGTCTTCTTTTGAAATTCTCTCTGATAAATCCCTCTATAAAAAGAGGCGGGCGAAAAGCAGCTTTCATGCAGAGAACAGGTCTGAGGAAGTCAGAGAAGAGTTAAGCAGGGAAGAAATTTTAAAACTCAACCAGCTGCATAACCGGTATAGCAAAAAGCAGATTGAAGAATTTATTGAAAACAGGATGGAAAATGGCAGGATGAAGGTATCAGATTCCATGATAGAGACTATTGAGGAGTTTGAACAGCTCATCCTTGCATATGACTATGCCATCCGAAAGGGCAGCGGCTTTGCGGTGGAAAGCCAGGAAGTGGAATTTATTGAAAATGGGAAGTACCGCTACCCTAATCTGACGTTTGTGAAAAAGTAAAGTACACAGGAAAGAAGACAGGAAAGAAGACAGGTATAAAAATGATTACGTATTACGATGAATTATCACTGGAAGAAAGGCAGGAAGTAACTGCAGTAATCCAGACTTTATATAAACAGACGTTTCTTTTAGAGCGGAAATTTGATAAGAGAACGGGCAGATTCCAGTTTAATAAAGATTACCGGATCTGTAATAAACACCTGGAGTTTGTCAGGGAATATCTGGCAGTCAGCGGTATTGCGCTACTGGATAACAGCCAGGGCGGGATTATATATATACAGGGTGAAAATATTGTGGGGGAAAAGCTGCCAAGGCTGGCAACACTTTATATTCTCCTCCTGAAATTAATCTATGATGAACAGATGTCAGCCGCATCTACCAGCGTAAATGTTTATACGACTCTGGGAGATCTGAATGAACGGGTAGGGAGTTTTCATTTGCTGAAGGACAGGCCGTCAAATACAGAAGTGCGGAGGGCTGTTGCGCTGCTTAAAAAGTATCAGATTGTAGAGCCCCTGGATGCCATGGAAGAACTGGATCAAAATGCACGCCTGATTATATATCCCTGCGTAAATGTAGTTCTGATGACAGATGATATCCGAGCCATGTTAGAAGCGCTTAAGGCAGAACCGTCAGAAAAGTTTATGGAAACAGAGGAAGCTGGAGACGATGACGGAACAGGAGAAGCAGCAGGAATAGAAGAAGCATACGGAACAGGAGAAGCAGCAGGAACAGAAGAAGCATACGGAACAGGAGAAGCAGCAGGAACAGAAGAAGCATACGGAATAGGAGAAGCAGCAGGAACTGAAGAAGCATACGGAATAGGAGAAGCAGCAGGAACTGAAGAAATAGAAGGAACAGAAGGAATAGAAGAAATAGCAGATGCTGATGAAACAGAAGGAGACGAAGATGAAGGAACCGATGACGAAGATGAAGCATAAATTTGAGGCATTGTCCAGAATGTGTCTGAACAACTGGCATTACATAGACCGTAAAATTCTCTCCTTTAACCAGGAAATTAATTTTTTTACCGGACATTCGGGAAGTGGAAAATCAACAATTATTGATGCTATGCAGATTGTGCTGTATGCAAATACAGATGGCAGAGGATTTTTTAATAAAGCTGCGGCAGATGACTCTGACCGAAGCCTGATCGAATACCTTCGGGGGATGATCAATATAGGGGATGATAATGAATTTTCTTATCTGAGAAATGAAAACTTTTCCAGTACTATTGTTCTGGAGTTAACACGTACGGATACTTTGGAATGCCAGTGTGTGGGAGTGGCATTTGATGTGGATACTTCCACAAATGAAATCAGCAGGGTATTTTTCTGGCACGATGGTCCTCTCCTGGAACATGACTACCGGATCAAGCATAGAAGTATGTCTGTGTCTGAAATAAAAACGGAACTGCAGCAGCGGTTTACAAAGGAAGAGTGTTTTTATACTTCACATAACGAGCGTTTCAGAAGACAGCTTTACGATGTCTATCTGGGCGGACTGGACATGGAAAAATTCCCATTGCTGTTCAAACGTGCGATTCCATTTAAAATGAACATCAAACTGGAGGATTTTGTAAAAGAATACATCTGTATGGAGCAGGATATCCATATAGAAGATATGCAGGAAAGCGTTATGCAGTATGGCAGGATGCGTAAAAAAATAGAGGATACCTGCAAAGAAATTGAAGAATTAAAAGAAATACAGGCATTATATCAAAAGGTCTGTGAAAAAGAGCAGGAGCGTAAAAAATACAGTTATTTTACAGATAAACTGGATATTCTTCAGCTTAAAGAGCGGGTGGTCACTCTTCAGAATAAGGTGATCCTCTATACCCAGGATATAACCGGACAGAAGGAGCAGATCGGAGTTCTGGACCGGGAAATAGAAGAGCTGGGAAAAACCGGGGATGAGGTATTAAAGCACATTTCAGCCACCGGTTATGAAGAGCTAAAGCAGCAGTTGATCAGTATCAATGAGCTGTTGGAACGTATGGGAAAGAGTAAGGCACGCTGGGATCAGACCGGGTTAAGGCTCAAAGAGTGGATTGATCACGATATGACATCTAATTCTGTAATATGGGATATAGAAAAATTCATTAAATATGAAATTTCAGAGGTGGAACTGCATCATTTACAGGCATCCATCCGGGACCTGCAGACTGAGGTAACTGAACAAAAGCAGGATCTGGATATAGATATCCGCGCCCTAAAGACAGAGCAGAAAAAGATTCTGGAGGAATTAAAAGATCTGCACCATGGAAGAAAATCGTATCCCAAAGAGCTGCAGGACGCAAGACAGCAGCTGGCATATCAGCTATGTGAAAAAGCTGGAAAACCGGTAAAGGTGGATATATTGGCGGATCTTCTGGACATCAGGGATGAGAAATGGCGAAATGCCGTTGAGGGTTACATGGGAAACCACAAACTGGCCATTATTGTAGAGCCTTCATTTTCTAAAGATGCCATGGAGATTTACCGGAGCATGGATAAAAAGAAATATTATCAGGTAGCCGTACTGGATACGGAAAAAATTATGCAAAAAGAGTTCCGGGTAAAAAAGGGTTCTCTGGCAGAAGAGGTCAGTGCAAAAGAAGGCCATGTCAGGGCTTATATTAATTTTCTCCTTGGAAATGTTATGAAATGCAGCAGTGTGGAGGAACTCCGTGAGTCCTCTATTGGAATTACACCGGAATGTATCCTGTATCAGGGCTTTAAGCTGCAGCATATTAATCCGGATAACTATACCAGGTGGGCATATATTGGTGCGGACAGTCTGCGCAGACGGATGAAACAGTTAAATAAAAGAAGCCAGGAGCTGGTAAAAGAGTTAGATCCACGTCTGGAAACCAGAAAGTCTTACGACAAAATGCTTGGGATGGAAAGCCTGTCTAACGATGCGGCTGACTATCTGGATTGGCTGGCAGATATCAGGGACTGCAAGGCGAAGGAGAAAAGTAAAAAGGATCTGGAACTGAGAATTCAAAAACTGCGGGATAAAGATATTGCTTCTCTGGAAAAGAACAGAAATGAATTGCTGAAGCTTCAAAAGGAAAAGAGAAGGTGGCGTGAAAGTATCCAGAAAGCAATGTGGAAAAAGCAAGAGGAGATTATCGAAGGAAAACGCCTGCATTTGAATCTGGGAGAAGAACTGACGCAGAAAGAAAAGAAATTTCCTTCTGATCCGGCGATGGATGAGGAAGTGCAGGAATATTTGAAGAAAAAGACAAATCCAAACTTCGAGAAACTGCGGGACTATTTTACCGGGCAGGTGAATGCAGCCCTTCGTGGGCAGGATGAATTTTTCCGGGATCTATGTGCCCTGCGTCACCAATACCTGCTTCACTATCCAGCCAGAGGATTTGCCCATGACAAGGCAGATAACCGGGAATATGATGAGTTACTGGAAAGATTAAAATGTGATAATCTGCCAAAATACATGGAGATTGCCGGGGAGCGGGCACGACTGGCTACCAGGGAATTTAAAAATGATTTTATGCTGAAAATCCGCAGTGCCATTGTAGAGGCAATGCAGCGCAAAGACGAACTGAACCGGATTATCAGCAGGCTGGACTTCGGTAAGGATAAATATCAGTTTATTTTTGCTAAAAATAAAGGGCCCGATGGAAGATTTTACGATATGTTCATGGATGATTCCCTGGAAATTAATCCTTCGGATCTGTCCTTGTCTATGGAAAACCAGATGAATTTATTTACCATTGCCCATGAAAGCCACTATGGAGAGCTGATATCAGAGCTGATCTCTATCTTTATCCCTCCTGAAAATGCAACACCGGAGGAAATGGAGGAGGCGAAGCGCAATATGCATAAGTACGCAGATTACCGTACCTATCTCTCTTTTGATATGCAGCAGACTATCCAGAGTGAAAATGAAACAATCAAGATACATCTGAGCAGGATGTTAAAGAAAAATTCCGGCGGAGAGGGACAAAATCCCCTTTATGTAGCCCTTCTTGCAAGTTTTGCCCAGGCTTACCGTTTTAACCTGCCGCCCAAGCTCCAGCGCAATCCCACCATACGCCTGGTTATTTTGGACGAGGCATTTTCCAAAATGGACGGAGAAAAAGTAGCGAGCTGCATCAAACTGATCCGGGATCTGGGATTCCAGGTAATCATCAGCGCCACCAATGATAAGATGCAGAATTATCTGGAAAATGTAGATAAGACCTTTGTTTTCGCCAATCCAAACAAGAAAAGTATTTCCATCCAGGAATTCGAACGTGTGGAATTCCGGCAGTTGTCCGGTGAGTAAGTGACGCTTAGCAGCGAAAGCCTGAATCTTGGAAGAGGTGTTGCGACAGGGGCACCGCAATTGTCCCGCCTCACCTCTTCTGTACACATACCTGATTACACAAAACCTTCTTGTTTTCAGCTACCCCTCCTAATTTTTACTTACAATTTACATAAATAGTATAAGATATTAACAATGTCCTCCTAGAATATAACAGAAATGATAACCGGATTGCTGACAGATCAATGATCAAATTGTTATGGAGAATATCTGGAAAACAGGAGGACAATATGAAAAAATTACTAGTAATGGCAACAATGGGGTTAATGCTTACGACATTTACAATGCCTGTTCTAGCGGCTGACCAGAATGCTGCAGTGGATTCACTCTCACTTGGGGTTGGTGCTGATGAGACAGAGATCTATGTAAACTGGTACAGTAAGTCTGCTAATGCCGGAACCGTTCAATGGGCGAAAAAAGCAGATATGCCAGGTGAGGATTTCCCGCAGAAACATATGGAAGCAGCAGCCGTTACAGCGGCAGCTGAGAATAAAAGCGGCTATTACAGCAATAAGGTTGCTTTAACTGGGCTGGAAGCAAATACCCGGTATGTATATCGTGTAGGAAATGATGGAAGCTGGTCGGAGATATATGACTATGACACAGAAAATTTTGACGGCGGATTCAGCTTTCTTCTTGCTGGGGACCCTCAGATAGGGGCAGGATCCCAGGCATCGGATCAAAAGGGCTGGGAAGATACGCTGAATAAAGCAATGACCCAATTTCCGGAAAGCAGTTTTCTGATATCCGCCGGGGATCAGGTAAATACAAATAATAATGAAAGCCAGTATACCTCTTATCTGGCACCGGAAGAGTTGAAAAGCCTTCCGATTGCAACGAATGTTGGAAATCATGATACAAAAAGCAATGCTTACAGCGAGCATTTCAATATTCCGAATGTAGACCAGACAACAGTTACTGCAGGAGAATTCAGTGGAGATTACTGGTATAAATATGATGACGTATTATTTATGTCCATTAATTCCAACGATAAGAGTACTGCAAAACATAAACAGTTTCTGGAAGATACCGTAGCTGCACAGGGATCAGATGCAAAATGGAAAGTCGTAACCTTCCACCATTCCGTTTACAGTACTGCATCCCATACGCAGGACTCGGATATTATCCAGAGAAGAAATGAGCTGCCTCCTGTATTTTCTGATTTAGGCATAGATGCGGTCCTTATGGGACACGACCATGTTTACACCAGAACTTATATGATGAATGGAACAAATCCGGTTAAAACAGATAATGTAGAATCACAGGTTGTAAACCCTGCAGAGGGCGAAGTGCTCTATTTAACTGCAAACTCAGCCAGCGGAAGTAAATTTTACAGTATTATGAATTATGATTATCCATTTGCAGCCGTAAAAAATCAGGAAAGCGTACCAAATATAACAAATGTGAAAGTTACGGATACTTCTATGCAGTTTACTACATACCGTACAAGTGACATGAGCCTGGTAGATGATTTCACTATATATAAAGGGGTGGATGCAAATGGTGATTATACGGCACCGGTAATTACCGCCCCGGATAATGATACCGTTATTCTGGGAAAAGCATTTGATCCATTAGAAGGTGTAACGGCAATTGATAACAAGGATGGAGATATTACAGGTAAGATTAAAGTAGAAGGTACGGTAGATATTAATAAGGTGGGACAGTATACGTTAACTTATACCGTATCAGATACTGCCGGAAACGAAACAAAAATTGTACGTACAATAACAGTATTGGATGAGGATAAGACGGCACCTGAATTAAATGTGCCTGCGGCTACGGAGCTGTATACAGGCGATGAATTTGATCCAATGGATGGTATTACCGCAACAGATGAACGTGATGGAGATATCACGAAGTCTGTTACGGTAGAAGGCAGTGCAGACACCCAGACACCAGGGATTTATGAATTAACATACCGTGTTTCTGATGCTGCTGGAAATGAAACGGTCAAAAAGAGAATCGTTACAGTAAAAGAGTCCACCACAGAAGAGACAACGCTCATAACAACCCAGGATACTATCTGGAGGTATCTGGACAACAACACCGATCCGGCAGAAAACCTGGAAAGCAGAACCGCATGGACAGAAGAAAGCTTTGATGATTCTGTATGGAGTAGCGCAAAGGGAAGCTTTGGAGCAAAAAAAGGACAGATCGCTGATCTGGGCGGCGGATGCACTCCAAATACCCTTTTGACACAGTATATTGAAGGCACAAAAGATGATATCCCAACTTATTTTTTCCGAACAACATTTGATCTGGAGGATGCAGAAAAAGTTGTGGGTATGACTGGAAGCCTGATGTATGATGATGCGGCTATCGTTTATATCAACGGTGTAAAAGCAGCTTCCTATTACGATCCGGAAGGCGGTTTTGAAAGCAATATGTCTTACGGCGGTTCCAACAAGAGTAGTCCGTTGAATGGAACCTTCCAGCTGGAAGACTGGAGTATGTTAAAAGATGGTGTAAACACAATTGCAGTGGAAATCCACAATGGACGTATCGACAGCTCTGATGTATATTTTGATTTCCTGGATCTTACGGTTACGACTGAAAAAGAAATTGCGGATACGGTAGCACCTGTGATCAGCTTCCCGGAAAAAACAGAGATTTATGTAGGGGATGTATTTGATCCTATGGAAGGCGTAAGCGCATCAGATAATGCAGACGGAGATGTAACAGCAGATATTCAGGTACAGGGTAAGGTTGATGTATCCAGACCGGGTACCACGGAACTGGTATACACAGTTACGGATAAGGCAGGAAACAAAGGTGAAGCCGTAAGAAAAATAACGGTTATGGAAAAGGAACAGCCGGTGGTACCGGATAAGTCAGCACCAGTATTGAACATTCCTGCAAGTACGGTAATTACAGTAGGAAGTAAATTTGATAAAATGCAGGGAGTCAGTGCGAAAGATGACAGGGACGGTGATATCACTGCGAAGGTAACCTGTACCGGTGAGGTAGATTCTTCAAAACCGGGAACTTATACACTGACTTACCGTGTAAGTGATAAGGCAGGCAATACCGTAACCCAGCAAAGAACAGTAATTGTAAAGGCAGCACAGCAGGGAACAGATAAGCCTGCGGTTGTAAAAGCCTCGGGTGTAAAATTAAACCACAGCAGCATTACCATTCAAAAGGGTAAGAAGTATACTTGGTTAAAAGCAGCTGTTACTCCCAAAAACACAACCAATAAAAAGCTTACCTGGAGTTCCTCGAATAAAAAGGTAGCCGCTATAAATGCAAAAGGTGTGGTTACTGCTAAAAAAGAGGGAACGGCTAATATTAAAGTAAAGACAGCAAATGGCAAGAAAGATACCGTAAAAGTAAATGTTGTAGACAGGAAAATTAAAGTCTCTAAGATTTCAATGGATAAAAAAGCAAGGATGTATAGAGGGACAAAATTGGAACTGGATGCAGCAGTAAAACCGGTAAATGCTTCCAAGAAGAAAGTATCCTGGTCAACATCAAATAGTAAAATTGCCACAGTTAGCCCTAAAGGAGTTGTAAAAGCGAAAAAGACCGGTACGGTTAAAATTACATGTACGGCAAAGGATGGAAGCGGTAAGAAAGCGGTATGCAGTATTACTGTTGTGTCTAAGAAAAAGTAAATCACCATTTAGTAAGGGTAGAAATCCAATAATATAAATACGAATATGATTTGAATAAGAAATTTGAAACAGAGCTGCTGCAGTTAAACCGGAGTCCAAAAGGCTGAGTCAGGCGCCTTCTTCCTGCTGTTTACTGCCACTGCTCTGTTTTTGCGGAACAGGAGATTACAGATGTTAAAAAAATACGGGATGGATATAAAATGGATTGCATTTTTAGCTGTATTTATACTAACAATTGCAGTAACGTTCATTTTCTATCAAAAAACGGATATGTCCTATGAGTTTGCGGACTCCAGCACCATTCGCTACGTTAAGGGAAAAGTAACAGAGGTTTTGTCTGAGGAATTAGAGAAAGCAGATGGAAATGATCCACGTATACTGGGGACCCAGAAGGTAAGGGTATATATAAAAGAAGGGGAACAAAAGGGAAAAGAACTGGAATTTGACAACGTACTATCCACGACCCACAATATTTATGTAAAACCGGGACAGGCTGTTTTAATCAAGGCTGATATGCCAGAGGGGGCTGCACCTTACTACTCTATTTTTAACTATGACAGAACCGGGGGAATTGCAGCAATTGCAGTAATTTTTATTCTTCTGATGGCGCTGGTTGGCAGAAGTAAGGGAATCAAAAGTGTTATCGGGCTGCTCTATGTATTCCTATTAATCATAGGATTTCTCATACCTGCGATTTACAGCGGCTGGCCTCCTGTACTGGCGACGGTACTCATGGCAGTAACTGCATCTGGGGTATCCATGATTCTTCTGAACGGATTTTCGGCAAAAACCTGGACAGCTATTTTATCTACTATCGCTGGAATCTTGATAGCAGCATTTGTTTTTGCCATATTTGCCTGGATATTATCCGTAGACGGATATAAGCTGGATGAGGTAGAAGAATTGATTCTGGTTTCCAACAGTTCCGGTATGAAGGTTGGGGATATTCTGTTTGCAGGTACACTTGTTTCGTCACTGGGAGCCATTATGGATATGACCATGTCGGTGGCTGCGCCGTTGTATGAGATGCGAGAAGCTAATAATAAGATGAGTTCCAGGGAGATCTATAGAACCGGATTAAAGATTGGGAAAGATATGATAGGTACTATGTGCGAGACATTGGTTTTGGCATTTACCGGTACGGCAATCACTACGCTGCTGCTGTTAAAAGCCTATGGAATTCATATGGATCAGCTGTTAAGCTCTGATTATATTGCCATAGAACTGGCACAAGGGCTTACAGGGAGCATAGCTGTGATACTTGCAGTGCCGATAACTTCTCTGTTGGCGGGATTGATTGGAAAGAAAGGTGTTCATTATTTGTAACAGAGTAATCTGACTAGTGCATCCCGGCGTATTTACGCCGGGCGACACTAGACAGCAGAGCCTGTTTGAAAATTTATTCCTGTCATCTGCGCGCCCCATTGCGCATGGGATTTGCCCGGAAAATAGTCAGCACAGCCCGCTATGCCTCATATTTTCCGAACAATTATCCCAACAAAGTGTGGCGGACGGTTGTCAGAAAGCAATTTTCAAACATGCACTGGTTTCTTGTGCTTTATATGCAATATCAGTTAACCGCCCCAAATGACGACAGGTTACTTATATTTCTCATAATATTTTTCAGCTGAAGCATAATCCAGTTTAAAGCATCTTAGAAGTTTTTCAATAATTCGTTCACGGCAGATTCCCTCTTCAAGGTTATCCCTTACTAGGAATTCGATGCATAATTCTCGTTCCTGTTTTATGCCTAATGCAATTCCATTTTCCTGCCCAAGCTCCAATCCTTCCTTTTTTGCCATATATATAAGATGGTTATAGTCACGGATTGCTTTTTCCCTGGATTCGTATTCTATTCTTTTTGCGTCATCTGCACTTATATTTTTTAAGATCTGATACGCTTCATTTATGTACTCGTTCTTCTCTGCCATATCCTTGAAATCCTCCTCCCGCTTTCCGTTCAGAAATTTCGCCCATTGTAATAATTCGTTTTCCGGTTCTTCCCGATTCCCCAATTTGGGCAGTTCCAGTACATGGAACTCCAGTTTATCAGAATATAAGCTCCCCCGCGTGTCTTCCCGTAGATGAAAACAGGAATACCATTCATCCGTATCCTTTAAGAAATCAAAGTCCAGTATACTGATTTGGATACATTTCACAAGAACATCATAATTATCTCCGCTTATGATCTGATCTGTATACATCTTACAAGTGTAGAACAGGGTACGCTCTTCCCAGCACTGAAAAGGCAGGACCTGCATTTCCAGGTCTATCTGAGTGTTGTCATACATCATTACTCTTACATCCAGAATGCCAAGCTTTTGTGAATCACTTTCTTTTCGCAGGATAGTGTTTAGTAATACTGTTTCCTGAATCTCCTTCGGATCCAGATTTAAAAATGCTGCGATTAAACCTTTTCTGGCTTTCTCACTGTACATCAGCTCTTTAAAACAGAAGTCAACGGTAGGCAGCATGATAAACGGTTCTTTTTTCTCGGGTTCAGTATGGCTGTTACTTATTTTGGGCGAATTGTTCATAGTTAGTCCTCCTCTTACAGAAAGGCAGTTATCCTTTGCAGCGTAAGAGGTTGTTAGATATATTATAACGACTCACAGCTTGCATGGCAACGCCTTATATGAAATTTTACTTGTCGATTGGAAATTACCTGGCAGAATAGCCAGTGTTAAGAAATATTATATAAGGACATATTATCATAAAACATTATTTGGTGCAACATATTTCTTGAAAAAGTTACATATTGTGAAATGGAAATAAAGATCCTTTTAATAAGTGATTAACGGCAGCACATCGTGTTCTGATGATATACGCACAAAATGAGTTTGCCTGGTAATGGATAGCCTGAAATAGGGGAAGTCATGATTCGTTCGAATCACAACTACCCCTAT
This sequence comes from Robinsoniella sp. RHS, assembly GCF_001029355.1. Lineage (NCBI taxonomy): Bacteria > Bacillati > Bacillota > Clostridia > Lachnospirales > Lachnospiraceae > Robinsoniella > Robinsoniella sp. RHS. Next base: position 14,166 of record NZ_JNGB01000099.1, on the reverse strand, counting down.
TTCAGGCTATGCGTAGATATAAAAACAGCTAAAAAAAACGGGTTTAGCTGATTAAGGGACGCTTTGTAGATGGAGATGGTGCAACGGAAAGGTAAGTAAATACTCAGCTCTGCTCTACGCGGTTTTCTCAGCAGGGTGTAGACCTGGAGTTGTTCTTTTCTGGATGTAGCAGAGTGTGTTTCGGCAGTTCAGTGTGAAATGTGCGAAATACGATTAAGTTTTGCTTGCTTTCCTGATCACAGACTTAACTGGATATAGGTACTATAGCCATTAGTAGAATGATGAAACCATCTACAGTGATAATTATATCTGCTTTCTGCCAATAGCGTCCAGCATGCCCCCTTCTCTTTCCGTACACCATCTCCAGCTACAAAGCGTCCTCTTCTCAGCTAAACCCAAACTAAAGATGAAATTGTTCGCTCTACCCCTCCACAAAGCAAGATCAAAATACCACTATTTCAAAGTATTCATTATTTCACGTGCCTCGTCCGGTGTGGCAGTTTCGAAACCAATAGCCCGGATCAGATGTGCCAAACGTTCCACCAGCTCAAAGTTCATGGATGCAGATTTGCCGGGTGCCAGATAGGCGCTGTCTTCAAATCCAATCCGGACGATACTGGCACCCATTGCAATTGCTGCGGCTAGGAAGTTCCAGTTGTCACGTCCAAAATGAGTCACACCCCATTTGGCATTTGCGGGAACAAAGGAACGGAAAGCTGCAAGGCTTTCGACCGTAGGCTGCATACCTCCTTTGTGTCCGAATACCAGGTTATAAATAATCGGGTCCCGGAAGGGATATTCTTTTGCAGTCATTTCTATATTATGAATCATACCGATATCAAAAACTTCAATTTCCGGTATGGTTTTCTTATCATATACGGCTTTTGCACAGTAGCGGATATCCTCAAAAGAATTCTTGTATACGGCTTCACCAAGATTTGTGGAGCCGCCATTCAGGGATGCGGATTCTACTTTTACATAATCCAGAGGAGTGCAGCGTTCTTCAATGGTCAGATCGGAAACACCTCCGGTAGATGCCTGTACAAGTACATCTGTTTCAGCTAGTATTTTTTCAAAGCATTCCACCATAAATCCGGTATCCGCGGTAAGGGAACCATCCGGACGGCGGCAGTGCAGATGACACATTGCAGCACCGGATTCTACTGCTTTTTTAACATCCAGCGCCAGAGCATCTGCATCAATGGGAGTAGAGGCAGCTACCGGTGCCAGAGAAATAATAACTTTATTCATATTTATACCTATTGCATATTACAGGCTTGCCTGCAATACTGCCACAATAAAACTGGTTGAAAGAATCAATCGTGGCATCCTTTCTATATCATAATTTTCTTTCAACCTTTAGTCATTTCTATTTGCTAGTACTACAGTGAACGTTTTGTAATGTTCTATTTAATGCATTATATTTGGGTTTCGCTGAGGAAGGACGCTTTGTAGATGATAGGTAGTGTACGAAAAGAGAAGGGGGCAGACCAGGACATTGGTTTGGAATGCTTAACGCAGAACTGGTATTTTCTAACCTTCCGTACACTACCTCTCATCCACAAAGCGTCCTTCCTCAGCTAATCCCATTTAACATATTTCTTCTACAATGTCCCGCAATGTATTTACTTCCCCTACATTTCCGGGGAAGATAATATATGGCGTATTTGGAAATTTACTTTCATCGCCGGTTAGCCATACAGGGATTCCTTTTTTGATCTGGCCCATTACCAGTGCTTTTTTAACCTGAAGTCCTTTTGTGCCCACATCGCTGGATGTAATACCGCCTTTGGCAATGATAAAACGAGGCTTTACGGTGAGAAAACGGATGATACTTGTCAGGGCATCGGAGATGTGAACAGATGCCATAAGAATTTCATCTTTGTCTGCGGTATCAGGTACCAGAAGCCTGCGGCTGGTGTAGATGATTACTGTTTTGTTGGATCGGATCAGTGCTTCTGCCTGATCCAGGATACGCTGTACTTCTGCCTTTAATCCGCCATCCTGAAAATAAGAATTTACATTAAACTCCAGAAAAGTCAGGTCTTTTTCTGATTCCAGCAGGGCGTTTAACTGGTCTGTGGTCTTTTGGACGTGAGATCCAATAATTACAATTCCGCCTTTATCTTCCTTGCCGGCTATGAGGTCTTTCTTTGAAAGCAGTGGCACATCAGTTATCTGTCCCAGTACCTTTGGCAGAGCGGCGGCACTTCTTGCTATGAAATTTTTGCCCTTCCTGAGGGCACGTATCAGGCAGATACAGAATATCTTGATGTCTATGTAATCAATGGCATTTACGATAATTTTGGCAAAGCCGGAGGCAGACATCAGTTTATCTGTAATGTTGTCCAGCTCCAGTGATCTTAATTCTTCCAGTGAGATGGTGATGCAGTCTTCTTTGCGGAATCTTCCTTCACTTTTTTCTTCCACGTATTCCGTCAGATCGGAAGAGGTATAACCGAAGGTCTTATCTTTGGAAAATTCTGTATTTCCGGCTGGAATCAGGAAGCCGCCTTCTTTTACATAGTGGATATTGTTGATGGTGTATCGTCCGCCCTCTTTGAAAAAGGGACAGATAATTTCTCCGTCTGTAGGAATGTGGCAGTCTGTCTCCAGGGTGTCTTTTAAAACTTCTGTTTCCAGCGGATAGTGCCCACGCAGGGTAGAATCGCCCCGGGAAATCAGAAAAAATCCCTGACCGTTTTCTACAGCTGTTTTACCGATACGACGGGCAATCTGTGTGTGTACCCGGATGGTTTGTTCCCTGAAAAAACTACGGGAGTTTGTTAACAGGAAAAACATATCTTCTTTGGATGTAAAAGCCTGATTTATGGCAGACTCTTCCCAGTCCGTATAGACATATACGTCATGAACAGTCTGGATGCCGGTAGGATCATCATCCAGAACCACTATTTTTTTATGAAAATCCTGGTATTCCGACCGCAGCATAAGGTCGATATGTTCAGTATCTACAGAAGGGTATTTGTCCAGGACATCTAATGTTAAGGCCTCTGTAGTTTGCGCATTCTGTTTCATAGATAACATCTCCTTTGGGATTTAGAGCGAGTTTAAATTACCTGTTTCCAAAATTTATAATGATCGTTAATGGTTTGTTCGATTCCGGTAAAATCTTTCCTGGAAATCATGGTTAGCATTTCAGTATGAAGACGGATAAAATCGTCGGTATCATCTTCCGCTAAGACCATTTTCACAGCATTTTTCCGGGAAGGTATGGTTATACGGTCCACATAGGTATACATGCTGAGCAGCAGCTGATTTTGGGAGGCATTTGTCAGAGCCATATGAAAATCAATGTCTGCATTTAAGACGGTCTCAATATCCTTATCTTTTTTGGAAACGGCATTTATCAGGTTTTCCAGGCAGCCTTCTATATGGGCAATCTGCTCCGGTGTAATGGTGTGCATAATTTGCTGCATAATACCGATATCCAGTACTTTTCGAAGCTGGATAATTTCATCCGATGAATTCTTCTCAAGAAGAATACCATAGAGCATAGGGTCCAGCATCTTCTGGCTGTACCGGTCATTTACGAATGTACCGTCGGGGCGTTTGATATAGACTACGCCGTAGGCTTCCAGGATTTTGATTGCTTCCCGGATGGAGTTGCGCCCCACCTCAAAGGTGGCGCAGAGGCTGGTTTCCGTAGGCAGCTTATCTCCGGGCTTTAATTCTCCGTTTATAATGGCATCGGTAATTTGGTTTACGATCCGGCTGACAATTGATTTGTTTTGCAAAGATCTCGAAAGGATAGGTGTGTCAGTTTTTGATTGGGCCATATAGGCACCTCCTTTTCTGGGGTAGTGGAAGCAGCGTATCTTTTAGGATACGCCTATTTATAAGCCACAGGCATCCAGATCTTCATTTCACCAAATCCCCTGTTGTCCCATGCAAAGTATGGGATCAGGCGGATATGGGTCGTGGACATTCCGTGATAACGCAGGGTCTGATAGAGGGAATCACGGTTATATTCTTCTCTGTTAATGCGGTATACATCACCTTCCAGTGCGGCAAGGTCCCTGCCGCCTATAGTATAGGCAACCGGAGTGAATTCGGCGTCCAGTTTCCATAAAAGGTCATCTAAAGTTTCTACATCTGCATCCGGGCTTTCTATACAGTATACCAGAGGTCCGCGCTCAAGTGCAGCCTGATTATTCGTTTCTTCCACCAGAGCATGCGCAGTAGATAAACGGGCAGGCATATCAAATGAAACTGTTACATCGGATACAGTGTCCGGGTTGATACAAATCTTCTTATAGGTCTGGCTGTCATTTTGGGTAAGACAGATGTTCGTCTCTCCCCCAATGGTAATAGTTCCGTTTTCTACCCAGCCCGGAATGCGGACATTTAGATAGATTGGTGTCTTATGATCCGGGGACGCATATTTCAGGTCTTCAATGTGAAAGGATATATTTCCGTCATAAGGATAGTTCGTATCCTGGATTAGTGTAAAGGATGCGCCGCAGGGAAGCTCAATCTGGGAGCGGCTTGCACCGTACATACCCATCCAGAGGGTGTCATCCGATACGGTATAGGCATATTCACTGGACTGGGCAATGGTTCTGGCAAGGTTTGGAGGGCAGCAGTAGCTTAAGATATACTCGCTTCTTTCCAGTGGCCAGATCAATTCGTAATCCAGTTTCTTTGCTCTGCGCAGCATGTTTTCATAGAAATATTTCTTGCCATCCATGCTGACAGCAGCGAGGTTTACATTCAGCATAGTACGTTCGATAATATCAAAATACTCAGCCTTCGGATCAGCCTGGAACATACGGTAAGCCCAGAATACACTTCCGATAGAAGCGCAGGTCTCGTTATAAGCGGTGATATTGGGAAGCTGGTATTCATATCCGTAAGCCTGGTGGATCTTCTGGTCAATGAAGAAGTTGCCATAGGGTGAGGTTCCGTTATAAAGGGCTCCGCAGCCTCCGGTTATGTAGATCTTCTTATCAACCAGGTTGCGCCAAACTTTATCCAGCATTTCCTTATATTCTGACTCGCCTGTTTCAGCATACAGATCCGCAACACCTGCATACAGATAGTTGGAACGCACTGCATGTCCTAAAATCTTATCGTGTTGTTTTAGGGGGATACGGTCCTGGTTATCATCGGTACCATCTTTTACAGAGTCACGTAACTCAATAGCAAGCTTTGCAAGTTCCAGATATTTTTTGTCACCTGTTGTCCGGTACATTTCAATGAGACCCATGTAGTGGGATGGGCATACGGCGGTCTGTACTTCCCCGTTTTTAGCGTTATCCTGATACATCTGGTCAAGGTAAATGGCAGCTTTTTTAGCAATCTCCAGAAAGTTCTCTTTCCCGGTGATCCGTTTGTAAAGGCAGGCCGCAGTAAATAAATGTCCAAAGTTGTAAACCTCAAAATCATTGATATCACCTAAACGTGCAATACCGTTATTCTGGCGTTCGCCCAGAATCTGCTTGGTGGAAATATATCCATCTTCCAACTGGGCACGCCCAATGAGGTCAATATAATCATCCAGCTGATCTAAAAGTTCCTGATTTCCGTTTTTAGCGGCGCTGTACATTGCGGACTCCATCCATTTGTAAAAGTCCCCGTCGCCAAAGTTGGTTCCGTCAAAGGTACCTTCTGCCTCTCCGGCACAAATCCGGAAGTTTTCCACAACATGGCTGATATCCTTAGCTTCAAACATACTTTGTAAATGAGGAACTGTATCACCGGCACATGCGGTAAATGCATCTGCCCAGAATCCCCTGGTCCAGTTAACGGCATTCCAGGGGAGAGGGGATACTTTTGAAAAAGGGGATTTTGTAGTATTAGTTAGCATGATAAAACCTCGCTTTCCATCTTTGATTAATTATTAATAGTATCTGGTAGTCCATAAACTGGAAGCTTCCATAATATGTATTCCTGCGGGCAGGGAACCGGACGGCAGTCCTGCGGCGGGGAGTCTGGTTCAGAAATTAAATCAGACCTTTCATACGCAATGCTTCTTTTAAAGCTGCCGCCCCGTAACGTGGGCTGGAAACTACCGGCTTACCATAAGTTTCTGCGATTAACTCTTCGCAGTAAGCCATGGAGCCCTGACATAAAAGAATTACATCTACATCCTGACAGATTTCTCCGGCTTTTTTCAGAAGAAGTTCCCTGAACTGTTCCTGATTCAGTCCGAATGCACCATCAATTAAGCCGTCTGTCAGTGTTACTGGTTTTCCGATTTCCCTGGCAACACGCAGAATGGTATTTTTAGTTGGTTCTAAAGTGGTGGGAAGTGTAGCCAGTACTCCGATACGGGAACCCTGCCTTGCAGCATCCCGGCACATTTCTTCATCTACCCTTACAATAGGCACACCGAGGTATTTGCCCATGTCCTGTACACAGTCAGCCGCTTCTCCGACAGAAGAGCAGATATTCAAAACGGCATCTGCGCCATCCTGAACTGCTTTCAAGAACATGGTAATCAGTCTGGCAGCAGCATTTGCAGTCACATATCCATGATCTCTTGTTTCAGAAAGGATGGAAGGGTCTTCGTAACTCATCAGTGTTACTTCCTCTGGGAGCTGGCACTTTACTTCACGTTCTACTAATTCAATTAATTCTGGTGTGGTGCTTGTATACACTAATCCTATTTTCATGATTTTACCTATAATATATTGCAGGCTTGCTGCAATACTGCCACTTATTAAACGGGTTGAAAGAATCTCTGTGTGGCGTCCTTTCTATTTCATAATTTTCTTTCAGCCATTTTCCTGTTACGCAGTTTTGGATTCATAACTTCTTATCCAACGTTCAACGTAGGATGTTGAAATATAACCCTATATTCTCACATAATACAAGATTTGTAAAGATAGGAATTGTGCATAAAATAAAAAGGTTATTTTGTAAGTATTGTACAAGATCTTTTGAGAAAGAAGAAATTGGCATTGTAAGACTGTAAAGATTAGTGTATTTTAAAGTAGAGTGCAGATGAAAAATGTAGTGATTTTTCCGCTTTTTGAGATTTTCAGGAAAAGTGGAACTGAAATGGAGAAAACGAATGAAAAAGATTGCAAGATGGTTTGGAAGGTGTAAGATCAAGGATCAGATCAGAACAGCGATTATTGCCCTGGCTGTTTTTTCGACGGTATTGCTGGGAGTTCTCAGTTACTTTCTTTCCAAACATATTATTGAGCGGAATTACCAGGAGGACTTTTCCTATAACCTGGAGATCTCGGATGAGATTACCGATATTCAGTTAAATAATATAATAGAGCTAACCAGAAATCTTCTGGTGAATCCCAGTTTTATGTCTGTTTTTAAGGAATCCGGTACAAATAAAAACAAGGATTTTTCCAGTACCCAGAGGCATACGCTGGAATCCTATCTGGGCAGAATTGCAACCCAGGAAACCCTGATTGGTGAGATTATTGTATTGGATAACACAGGAAAACTCTATACATATTCCGCTAATTCCGGTGAGAGTGTTTCCTATCATATCCAAAATGTGCTGGAAACCAGTTGGGTGAAGGAGATGAACGAAGCTAACGGGAAAGAAGTATTTTACGGGCAGAATATTCTGAATCCGGATAAGAACCGGGGAATGGTATCCATGGGGAAATTACTGGTAGATCCGGGGAACTATGAGGGAATCGGATATATGGTGGTAAATATTCGGCAGAAGATATTTGAAAAGGCCTTTGGCTCTACTCACCGGGCAAACCAAAGCGTATCTTTTATGGTGGTAGATGATAAAAAACATAACTCCATTATGTATTTCAGAGGAAACGAAGAAGATCAGGAACAGATTGAACAGGAGTATTTCCGGGGCTCCGGATTTGGGAATCAGTTTGTATTTGCCAGTGTGGAAAATGATCCCACGGGCTGGAAAATGGTGAGTATTATACGAAAAAGTGAACTTACCAGGGACAGTAATGTAATCGGGGCTATCATAATGGGAATCATTCTGATGCTGGTAATTTTAGGATTTTATATTTCCCGGGTTATATCCGGTAAAATCTATGAACCTCTCCGAAAACTGGAGAATACCATAGAGGAAGTGGGTGAGGGTAACAGAAATATCACCGAAGAATTTGATTCCAGTGAAGTTGGGCAGATTGGCAATAAATTCAAGCAGATGGTCAACAATAACCTGGAGCTTCGTGAACGTCTGCTTTCCAGTGAGTTAAAGGAAAGAGAATCGGAACTACTGCTTTTGCAGTCTCAGATTAATCCTCACTTTTTATATAATACTATGGATTCCCTTTATTGTATGGCGGTAATCCACGAGGCAGATGATATGGCACAAATGGTAGATGCGCTGTCCCGTACTTTTAGGCTGAGCCTGAACAAGGGGAATAAACTGATCAAAGTCGCAGATGAAGTGGCCCATATTAAGTCTTATATGGAAGTACAGAACTTCCGTTATAATAATCGCTTTGAACTGGGGCTTGATATCCCGGTAGAGTTGGACGATGTCTATATTTTGAAATTTATCCTCCAGCCGTTTGTGGAAAACGCGATGTATCATGGGCTGGAACCACAGATAGGAAAAGGGAGCATTCAGGTAGGTGCTGTCAGGGAAGATGAAAAAATTATTTTTACCATTGTGGATGACGGCGTGGGAATAGCTGATTTGTCTGTATTGGAAAAAGGATATGGAGTACGAAATGTAAGAGAGCGAATTGCGCTGTATTACGGAGAAGGATATGGAGTCAGATTTGACAGTGAGCCGGGAGTGGGGACAAAGGTTACGGTCACGGTAGGCTTGTCTTATCAGGAAGGAGTAATTGCAAATGAAAAGAGTAGTGATCGTTGATGATGAATATATTGTAGTAAATGGAATAAAAGCCATGATCGCCAGAGAAAAAATGGATTTCGAGGTAGTTGGATTTGCCTATGACGGGATTGAGGGGCTGCGTGTGATCCTGGAAGAAAAGCCGGATCTGGTTATTACGGATATCCGTATGCCCGGTATGGACGGACTTTCTTTAATTGAAGAAGCAAGAGAATACACGCCGGATACAGTTTTTGTAGTGATCAGCGGATATCAGGAATTTGAGTATGCCAGAAAGGCCCTCCTGCTTGGTGTCAGGGGTTATATCGATAAGCCCATAACAATGGACAAGATACGTGACACCATGCAGATGACCGAAAGCCTGCTGGCGGACAGGGCGGATCAATCCCGTAAAGAGGAAACCCAGACCAGGAAGAAAGAATTTCAGGATATCAGTCAGGAATTAATGCATTCCATAGAAGAAGCTGATATTAGATCATATGAAGAAATACTTTCCGGTACGTTAGAAGCGCTTCAAAATTATACGGACACACTGGAAGAATATAAGAAAGAAAGCTACAAAATGGTCTGTCTTGCTCTGGGCATTTATTTTGAAAAGCGCAGAGAAAGAAAGGAAGAACAACATTTTCCATCTTATCAAAATGTGGAAAATATGGAATCTTATGAAGAGGTCAATACATTTGTAGAAGAAATATTCCGATCCATGCTTCAAAGAATGGAGGTTACAAAGATCGGAGGGATGCACCGTACTGTAGAAAAGCTGCTGACCTATATTAATGAGAATTACCATCGGGATATCGGACTTGCGGAACTGGCGGATATGGTAGCTATGAATCCGGCATATCTTAGCATTCTGTTCAAAGATGAAGTTGGTATGAGTTACATTAAATATCTGACAAAGACCCGGATGGAACATGCAAAAGAACTTCTGAACCAGGGCTATAAGGTCATAGAGGTCAGCGAGAAGGTAGGGTACAGCAATTATCGTTATTTTTGCGATATTTTTAAAAAAAATGTGGGGCAGACGCCGAATGAGTATAAGGGCACGGTGCGGAGGAAAAGTGAGTAATGAGGGGGATGAGGTAGCGTCCCCTTACTCAGCTAAACCCAGGACAAATCCTTCCGCATAAAAAGCCTCATCTAATAAAAGCTTTTCAGTGTGAATCAGAGTCTGCCCGCCCTTGCATTCAAAGGGGAGGGACTGCCCTGTACGCATGGAGCGGATTTCCCGGATATCAGCATCAATGGTCAGGGATAGCATATTGGGAAGGTCAGGGATTTCATCATACAGAAAGTAAGCATAGATATTCCCTGATTTTTGTGTATATTTTATCCGCTCCTGGAAATAGGGTGGAATAATTGATGTCTCATAGATTCCATCACCGAACAGAGCCAGCCATTTTCCCATATTTTTAATGGACTCTACGGCCGGTTTCGGAAGTTCGCCGTCGGGCTGAGGGGCAATATTGAGCGCAAGGTTTCCGCCCTTACTTACCACATTCAGCAGCATGTGGACCAGTTCCCTGCCTGTTTTAAAATGATCGGTATAATGAAAGGAAAATCTTTCGCCAACGGTGGCACAGGTCTCCCATGGAATGAACAGTGGCTGGTCAGGAATCTGTTTTTCCGGAGTGATAATATTTTCGTAAGGCCCTCCAACACAGCGGTCACAGACGATCAGATGGGGCTGTGTGGTGCTGCGCAGGGTCTCCACTACCTTTTCCAGATGGATGTCCTGGTCCAGATTATCCTTGCTGACCCATCCGCCATCCAGCCAAAGCACATCTATTTTTCCGTAGTTTCTTCCCAGTTCCAGAATTTGCCGGTGGGTGAATTCTTCAAATTTTTTCCACAGATCAGGGTGTTCCTTGATGTTATAATTCATATTCCTGGTTGGTGCCGTCCCAAATTCGCTGTGCCAGTAATAATCGCTGTGCCAGTCCGGTTTGGAGAAGTAAGCAGAGATGGCAAGTCCTTCTTTGCGGAAAGCATCATACAGGGAGCCTGCAATATCAGCATAGGGGCTGGTGTGAAAAGGACAGGATTCATGCGTAATTTTGTAATCGGTAGTTTCTGAATCAAACATGCAGAATCCATCGTGGTGTTTGGTAGTGAACAGGAGATACCGGAAGCCGCATTCCTTAGCCAGGCTTGCCCAGCGGTCGGGACGGAATTTCACTGGATTGAAAGTCTTATTTGCATTTATATACTGCTCCTTGAAGGTGGGGATGTCGGTCCAGTCCACGTCCTCCTGTGACCAGGACCCGTCTCCGTCAGAGAGAGGCCAGGATTCATAAGTTCCCAGCTGGCACCCGGGCGCCCAGTGCATCATAAGTCCCAGTTTTAATCCCATAAACCAGTTGATGTGTTCCTGTACAGCAGGACTGTCCGCAGGAACATATTTTTCGGCATCGGTATAGGTATGAATTCCATTAGTTACAACTTGTTCTTTCATCGTTATTCCTCCATTTTTAGGTTAAGGTGTTTCAAATGTAATGCGGGCAGTGAGAATGCCCCGCTCTTTCCGGTAAGTCAGTCCGCTTGCTCCCTTGAAATTTAAACGGATCCGCTCATTGATGTTGCGGATGCCAAATCCGTTGGACACTTTTAGTGCGGTATCTTCGGAGTGGTCTAAGAATTTGTTGAGTTCTCCTGCATCACAGCCTACACCGTCATCTGTGATGTCAATAATGACAGTACGGGCTGAGCGGTAAATATGTACCAGGATGTGAAGATCTTTTTTACTTTCCACCAGACCGTGGGAAATAGAGTTTTCAATCAGCGGCTGGAGGGTAAATTTGGGGATGTATACGGTGTTCAGATCCTCCGTGGCATCAACATCCAATACCAGGTTCTGGGAGTGGCGCAACTGCTGGATGTTGATATATTCCTGAATGTTTTGCAGTTCACTTGAGACAGGAACAAGCTTATCCGGTTCTGTAATGCTGTACCTCATAAGGTTTGCAATGGATGAGACAATTTCTGCAATTTCATCTTCGTTTTTTGAAAGAGCCATCCAGTTCACGATATCCATGGCATTAAATATGAAATGTGGATTGATCTGGGCCTGTAGTGCACGCAGTTCGGAACGTTTCTGCTGTTCGGTCTGCTCCTGAATATCCTGAATTAACTGGTTATTGTGGGAAATCAGCTGTGAAAAGCTGTCACAGAGCATGACAATTTCCTTATCTTTGGAAAAATGCAAGGTATCTACTGAAAAATTTCGTGTATCGTGTATTGTGCTGATCGTCTGCGCCATACGGATGATAGGGCGTGTAAAACGATTGGATATCAAATAAATGCCCGCCATCAGCACGAGAAAGATCAGGAATACAAACAACAGATAAAAGCGCATCAGATGGCTGAGCTGAGTCTGGATATCCCTGTAAGGTGTCAGAAACAATATTTTCAGATCATATCGCTGCAGGGAATTCAGACTCATTACATACCGCTGGTTATCCAGAGTGACAATTTCGCCGCCAAATGCCTGTCTTGCCATAAACCGGTCACAGGCTTCCAGGTACAGGGATTTTTGGGCATTGCTTAGGAATAAAAGTTCCTGCTGGCTGGTGAAAATTGCATATCCGCTGTTATCACTGATCGGATCAAGAGAAAAAGTACGTGCCAGGTCTTTGGCTGCAATGCTGATTACCATCACCCCCTGTCCTTCTTTGGAATAGGGGCCTGTATAGTAGTTATTATGAATAATCTGTGCAAAACAGAAATTCTTTGTTTCCGGATCCAGAAAAATACGGCTTCTTTTTCCCGATTCGATCAATTGCAGATACCAGCTCTCTTTCTTTACCTCGGTATCCGAAAAAATGTTGCTGGAAGAGACAAAAGGATTGGTATTCAGGGTCTGACTGTCGAAGAATTCTGCAATCGGAAGGCTGTCGTTCAGAAACAGCGTATTTTTCAGATACAGGCTGCTGCCCAGAATCTGACCAGTGGAATAATGGGAAAACTGGTTTGTAATGGATTGCCGGATCTTAATTTTCTCCAGGGAGTCTTTCACGGTTCCGGTGCTTAGGTAAATGCCGATTGCTTCGTCCCCAATGATTCTCAGGGAGGTCTGACGGATGGAATCCAGGAAACTCTCTACCATATTTGAATTCATAGTAACAGCTGATTTCTGATAACGCATAATTTCAGTTTCATATCCCTGGCGGAAGAGTATGAAGATAAAGGCATATGACAAGAGCGTGATTACTAATATTCCGCAGGAAAAGGCTAAAAATATTTTCTTTTTAATTCCCATGTTTCCTCCGTCTACTCAGATGTTTTTTTCAGATTCAGCGACTTTTGAATACATAAGTTGCGGTACTCGCTTGGCTTCATATTCATTTGTTTTTTGAAATATTTAGCAAAATATCTGGAATCCTCGTATCCGGATTTCAGAGCTACATCAGAAATGGAATACTGTACGTCGCTCAAGAGTTCCTTTGCCTTTTCCATACGCAGATTCGTCAGATAAGTACTCAGATTTTCACAGGTAGATTGCTTGAAAATGGTACTTAGATAAGAGATTGATACATTCATGGAATCCGCCAGATACGAGATATTAAATGACGGGGAATCAAAATGTTTCTGCATATATTCCCGTGCCGTCTCAATTAACGTGTCGGTACTTGCATGACGTTGTCTGCTGCTGGCAGTCATTACGTCGCTGTAGCGGGTGATAATAAAATTTATCTTTTCCTCAGGGCTTGGAAGATCATAAAACTGACTCAGCGTTTTGGATTTCGATGTGTCTAATACAGACTGAGAGATATTCAGCTGTTCAAAATAGGAATACAGATAATTCAGAAGCTGGGTTCCCAATGCATTGCCTTCCTGACTTTTCATAGGAGCAAAGTATTCTTCAGAAGAAAAATAAGAATCAAAAAATTTCAAATCACATTGTCTTAGCGCTGTTAGTATCTCATCTTTTAAAGAAGGACTCCATGATTTCAGATATGTGTCCTTGCTGAATTTTTTTTCCTGATTGATTCGCAGCAGCAATCCTTCCAGATCCTGGAGCTTCTGTCTTGTTACGGGCTTTAGAATGTAATCCGTCACTCCGTATTGGATTGCTTTCTGGGCATATGTAAACTCCCCGTGGGCACTTAACAGAATCAGTTTTATTTCCCAGTTCCGCGAAAAAATCTCTTTCGCCAGTTCCAGTCCATCCATCACAGGCATCTTGATATCCGAAATAATAACATCCGGAGGAGATAGCTCTATCAGTTCCAGAGCGTCTTTGCCATTGGAAGCAGTTCCGGTCAGGGTTCCTTCAAATCGCTTCCAGTCCAGCATGGATATCAGGCCTTCCACAGCGTACTTTTCATCATCAATTAATAATATATTCATAATTCTCCCTTCATTCATACAGGTATTTTGGCCTTTTGTTTGCA
>NZ_JNGB01000098.1:0-26172 GCF_001029355.1 Robinsoniella sp. RHS | reverse complement strand
TCAGAAGGGCAAAGATAATAATTGGAATCAGATTGCGCAGTACCATTCCAATGGAATACCCTGCTACAAGTCCTCCAACGAAGGAACCGATGGGAATGGTGATGACTCCAGCCAGAACACCCGTCGCCAGATATTTCCGGTCAGACTCTTCAATAATTCCCAGTGCAACCGGAATGGTAAATACAATTGTAGGTCCCAGCATAGCCCCTACAATCAAACCACCAAAATTTCCAGCATTGGGATCTAAAGCCAAGGCTTCTGCAAGTGGCGCTCCACCCATATCATTTGCCAGAATCGATCCGGCAAACATAGCCGGGTCAGCGCCCAGAAATCCAAACAGCGGTACGATAACCGGTTTTAAAAGATTCGCAATGACCGGTGCCAGCGCAATAATACCCACCATGGATACTGCCAGGGCGCCAATCGCCATAATACCTTCTTCAAATTTTTCCCCCAGGCCAAACCGGTTGCCGATAATCCGGTCCAGGGCGCCTAATGCGGCGAAAAATACCATAATATAGATAATGATCTCATTGATGCCCATTTTGAACACCTCCATTGTTATTTGCAGATTCCTGGATATCCAGAGAATCTATAATTCCTATTACTGCTGCATCTATCGGAGTTTTTCCATCTCCTACTACCATTCGTGCGGGATTTCCCCGGCAAACCAGTACCATATCACCAACTCCTGCTCCGATTACATCGGCTGCAACAATAAATGACTCATCTTCCTGCCTGGATCTTTTCATGATATCGATAACCAAAAGCTTTTGCCCGTTGATCCCTTCATCTTTTTTCGTTGCCCAGACATTTCCTATTACCTTGCCAATTTCCAAACCCTCACCCCTTAATTTCTTATAACCGCCATATTGTGATTCGAAATGTAATCTCTGGCCAGCGGTGTAATAATCGTATTTTGCCCCAGCAATATAGTGATGCTGCCGGTTCCCCGAACCTTTATCAGGTCCGATTCCCGTAAGAGGCGAAGGCCGCTCAGATCCACATAGTCCTCTGTTTCAGGTCTTGGTTGTATGCGGTTTTCTTTTGCTATTTCTGACGTATAGCTGATCAGTTCTATCCCAAATCTTTGAACAGCAGCTTCATATTCCTGATAGAGATGATATAAAGTCTTGTATGCTGTCTCTTTGTATCTCCGGTATTCCAGACCGGACTCCAGGAGATATACCCGTTTTCCTTCCAGCAATGCCCGTAAGATACATGCAGCCTGCGGTTCTGATGGAATTCCAAGAACCAGATCAGCCATTAATTTTATCGGCATCTGTGCCAATACATAGATATCGCAGCTTTCTGCCTCCGAAAACGGGATGATCTGATACGCAGCTTTCAAAGCTTTTTCTTCGCCCTCAGGCAGTACGCCCAATACCATAGCTGACCTTCCGGCTGCATTTCTCATACAGTCCTGGCCAATTTTACGCTTTAATTCCCGAATCACTTCTTCTATTAAAACTTTCTCATCCATAGGCTCTTTCCCTTCCTTTGAGCATATTCAAACATGGCAAAACACACTCTAGAGCGTGTTTGAAAATTGCTTTCTGACAGATGTGTGTCACAGTTTGTGGTAGATTTGTCCCGGATGAAGGGCGCGTAGCGGGCTACGCAACCTGAATTCGGGGCAAATATGCCGCAAAGTGGGGCGTGCAGATGGCGGGAATGAATTTTAAAACACACTCTAGTGTACAATTCTGCAGAAAGTTCCTTTTTCAAACCCACAGGCATTGGCTTCATCATAATCAATGTGAACATACGTGTCAAAATCTTTACTGACTCTGGCTATAGTATCTTCAAATATAACCGGCCTGCTGCCAAATACCTTTATTTTCAACGCCTGTCCATCTTTGACCTGGAAACGGGCGGCATCTTCCGGAGTAATGTGCATATGGCGCTTTGCTACTATTACGCCTTTATCCTTTACTACCTGCCTGTCCCCATTAGAAAAAATGGCTCCCGGCGTACCCGCGATATCTCCGCTTAAGCGCACCGGCGGTTTTATTCCCAATACCAGTGCGTCAGTCATAGAGATCTCAGCCTGGGTCTCTTTCCTCTCAGGCCCCAGAATTACAACATTTTTTAACGTCCCTTTCGGACCTGTCAGCGAAATGCGTTCCTGGCACACAAACTGCCCTGGCTGGGAAAGATCACGTACTCTGGTAAGCTGATAGCCTTTTCCAAATAACGCGTCCACATCCTCCCTGCATAAATGCACGTGCCTCCCGGAAGCCTCAACTTCCACCATCAGTTTCTGGCGAAGTTCCCTGACAACTGCTTCTACGATATTATCTACAAGTTCATTCATAGTGATACCTCCTGCATATCCCAGGCCTGCCTGCGATACTGCCTTAATAAGTAGTTTGAAAGCGCTTTTCTTTCAAACTGCCTCCTTGCATATTACAATCCTGCCTGCGATATGCTTAAATTAGCATTGTGAAAGTGTACCTCTTTCACACTTTACACATTTGCGGATCTGTTTCTTCATATTTTCCCGTTAGGTATTTGAACATCATGATCCAAAACAGAGAAGAAAGCCTGTTTAAGACCCGGATTATATCTTCCCTTTCCACATCCCCTGATTCCATTTTAAAAGCCCGGTATGCCGCCAATTCAGTTTCTCTGGCTTTTGTACGAAGGCGATTTAAATATGCCACGATTTCGCCATGCTGATAGGTCGGCAGGAAATGTTTCATCCCATAGTACTGGCTTGGATGATGGGAATGTGCCCGCATTTCATCCGTATTCAGACCCTGCATCAATATTTCACCCACCGGCTCTCCTGAGACTTCACACCGGAGAGTCCACCGTATGGTCTTGATAATTTCTTCCAGATCCTGTGTCATCCTGTGAAGCTGCTTTTTCTCGGTCAATGTCTGAAAAAGAATGATTTCAGATTCCAGAGAATCAATTGCCCCTCTGAATGCAATTCGCGGATGGTCCTTGAAGACAAGCTCTTCTCCTCTTAAATGCGTCATATGCTCTGGTTTTCCATTTATTGCCTGACTGACCGCTGCGGTAACGATTCTGCGGATTTTGTCTCTTGATTCTTCCATGGTTATTAAGCCTCTTCGGAAAAGGTACCTGCCGCTCTTTCAACCTGGTGGGGTAAAATTACATCTACTTCTGTATGCGGGCGGGGTATTACATGCACAGATACCAGTTCTCCCACGCGTTCTGCTGCAGCTGCTCCTGCATCGGTAGCTGCTTTAACTGCTCCTACATCGCCTCTGACCATAACGGTTACCAGACCTGCGCCAATGGATTCTTTACCAACCAGCGTTACATTTGCTGCTTTTACCATCGCATCTGCCGCTTCGATAGCTCCAACCAGACCTTTTGTTTCAATCATACCCAATGCATTTGTATTAGCCATTTCCATTACCTCCGTAATTTTAAATTTAAGATTTCATGTTTTATATTTCTTATTATTTATTTCTATCGTATTATTATTCTACAATTGCTCATATTCATTCATCGTTGTTTCACGGGCTTTAGCGCGTGTTTGAAATGCCTGTATCTGAATCAGATAAGCTCCTTCATAATTTTTTCAACGATGGAGTCTATCATCTCCTGGCTTAGTCCCAGGCTGGATGCCGAAGTGCCATGTCCGCCTGCCGTCTGTGCTTCTCTTCTGATCTCTGCTAACTCTTTTGTTCCAAACGCAACTCTTTTAATATTAATCACATCTAACGGACCAATGTTGTTAGAAGTAGAGCTTCCGCCCACGGCTCCGCAGCCAAGAGTCAGCGCAGGAAACAGTCCTGTCGTCGCTCCGATTCCACCCAGGGCTCCGGGTGTATTTACCAGAAATCTGGATGCCGGAATCTGCAGTGCAAATTTACGCACCAGAGCTTCATCCTCTGCATGCATGGAAAACGTATGCCCTGCACCTTCCATATGCAGAATCTCTATACAGCGTTCTAACACCTTATCTGTATTCTCTTCTACATACATCCCCAATACAGGTGCCAGTTTTTCTCTGGAATAAGGCGCACCATCTCCAACCTTTGTCTCTCTTCCCACCAATACTCTTGCTGTGGAAGGAATTCCGGTCAATCCTGCGTACTGTGCAATTGTAGCTGTGCTTTTTCCTACTATCATTGGATTCATCGTTCCGTTTGCTCTTAAGATGAACTGTCCCAGCTGTTTGGTCTGAGCATCATCCATAATATAGGCACCCTGTTCTTTTAATTCCTTTACAACCTTTTCTTCCATGGACTTCTCCACCACGATAGATTGTTCGGAAGCACAGATTGTCCCGTTATCAAATGTTTTAGAATCCAGAATTCTCTGAACGGCTTTTTTTACATCAGCACTTTTATCAATAAATGCGGGGCCGTTTCCTGCCCCCACCCCAATTGCCGGTGTTCCGGAAGAATATGCGGATTTAACCATTGCGCCGCCGCCGGTAGCCAGAATCAGAGAGGTGCTATCATTGCTCATAAGTTCCTTGGTTGCATCCATCGTAGGTACACTGATGGCGGAAATGGCTCCTTTTGGGCATCCTGCTTTCTGTGCGGCATCTGCTATAATTCGAACGGTTTCTAAAATACATTTTTTTGCACCCGGATGCGGTGAAAATACAATAGCATTACCGCCTTTTAGTGCAATCATCGCCTTGTAAATCACAGTGGATGTTGGATTAGTAGAAGGTATAATTCCGGCAATAACCCCTACCGGTACACCAATATCCCAAACTTTTCGTTCTCTGTCTTCGTGAATAATTCCAATAGTCTTTTCATCTTTAATCCCATCGTACACTACTTTTGAAGCGAACAGGTTCTTAATCACCTTGTCCTGCCAAATACCAAATCCCGTTTCCTCATTTGCCATTTTTGCCAGGTGCTCTGCACTGTTTGTACCTGCATCGCTGATAGCCTTTACGATCCGGTCAATCTGCTGCTGATCCATACGTGCCAGCTCCTTCTGGGCCTCTTTCGCTTCTGCTAAAAGATTCCTCGTCTCCTGGACAGATATCAGGTCTTTATCTCTTAATTCCATTCCTTACTTCCTCCTCTTATTCGTATTCCCTTGGCGCATCAGCTACGGACCGTACTGCCTGGGCAAAAGCGGAACACGCAGCCTTGCATGCGGACTGGCTTCCGGTTAAAAGCCCGCCTCCAAAATTCGTCTCAGAAGGTGGTTCATATAAGGTTACCAGTTTTACATCGGCAGCCTTAAGTGCTGCATCCAGTCCATAGATTGCTTCCAGAGGAGGTGCGATCAGGTAAGCCAGGGCTTCTCCTTCCCGGATTCCTGCTATCTTGGATAAATAAGACCCCGTCCTTGATACAGTATGAGCATAATACACAATGGAATCATCTTCATTTGCACTTACAAAGCAGGCTCCATGCTGCATAAAATTAATAATTGAATTTAATCCGCTTCTCACCTCTGCCGGACTTGGTCCGCCGATAATGCCAATTACTTCCCCTGCCAGTTTGGTAGAGGCATTTCCGGCTCCTGCATACATAGATTTGGCATAGACTACATCCACATCTGCATCCTTTGTTGCCTCATCCAGTGCCGTATAAGTGACATCATCCATATCTGCCGTAATAATTCCCAGACTCTTATGCCTTGGATCTAACCCTAAGGATTGAACCAGGTCATCGCTGACATTAGATATAATCCGTATAGCCAGGATATTCGGCCGCAATTCATCATTTTTCATTTTTACACCCACTGCATATAGCAGACTTATCTGCTATAGCTGCCTTTCTCATTTATTTTAAGTCAATGCCGCTGGCCTTCTTTTCCAGCATTTTCATGATCAGTTCTGCTGCATGAGCACCTGCTTCAACTGCTGTAGTTCCGCCTTTGTGTATATTACTGATTACCGTCCGCTTAGCTTCCGCCAAACCATGTCTTGGCTGATATGCAATATACGCTGACATGGATTCTGCCGTTACAAGCCCCGGTCTTTCTCCTACCAGCATACAGATTACATCAGCATCCGTAACTTCACCAACTGCATCCATAGCGCCAACCCTGGCGTATTTAATAAATAAAATCGGCGGCAGGGTAATTCCATGCATCTGCAGCCCCTGACGAATAGCAGGGATCATATCTTCCACATTTGCTTCAATTGCAGACGAAGACAGTCCGTCACCTACAATAACCAGAACTTTGGGATGGCTTCCACAGGTTTTGCGGATAACATCCAGAGCTTCACTTGGAAATCTTCTTCCCAGATCCGGTCGGGTCAGGTATTGATCCTTATCCTGGCACAGCGTCTGTACAAATACAAAGTCACATTTTTTAATAAACTCTTCTGATACATCACTGAACACAGCATCCTGGGCTGCTGCATGATCCGCACGTACCCGAAGCATAGTCGCTGTCCGGTATCTGGCACCTGCCTTTCCTATCCCAAGTCTGGCTGGGGTTTTGGCTTTCATTGCCAGATATCCTGGTGCATCTTTGGGATCCTTTACCAACAGCTGCTTGCGCAGATCCACTTCGGTAATATCCTCCAGACATCCGCCGGTATCTTGCGGCGCCTGTTTTTTCAAATTTTCTGCTGTGGTCTGTATGACCTCAGACCGCTTGGGTTCCGGTGCTTTTCCAGTATTCAGCATCTGCTCCAGAACCTTCTCTACCATAGACCTTATTTCTTCATCTTTCACGCTTGTTTTCCTCCTTGTAGAAACAAATAATAATTTCATTATCCGATACAGTTTTAAACGCTCTAGAGCGTGTTTTATAATTGCTTTCTGGCAGATGGCGGGAATGAATTTTCAAACACACTCTAGAACAATGTAGAGGCATCTCCCGCTTTCTTCGTAAGTCTTCCCCGCTCATCCACATAACCCATTTTTAAAAGCCATTCATGGAATGGTTTTATCGCAGTCAGTCCATAGATTTCCCGAAGCGCTGCTGTTTCCTGAAAACCGGTTGTCTGATAATTCAGCATAACGTCATCTCCGTGAGGAATACCCATAAAATAGTTACAGCCCGCAGCAGTCAGTAATACGGATAAATCTTCAATGGTATTCTGATCTGCCTTCATGTGGTTGGTATAGCAGGCATCACAGCCCATGGATATTCCTGTCAATTTCCCCATAAAGTGATCTTCCAGTCCGGCACGGTTTACCTGGCGACCATCATACAGATATTCCGGCCCGATAAATCCCACTACAGTATTTACCAGGAACGGTGAAAAATGACGCGCAAATCCATAACACCTGGCTTCCATCGTCACCTGGTCAGTATCATGATGCGCTTCCGATGACAGTTCTGAGCCCTGCCCCGTTTCAAAATACATCACATTGGGTCCCTGTGCCGTTCCCTTGGTCAACGCCATCTGGCGTGCCTCTTCAATCGTAGCCGCATTAAATCCAAAGGCCGTATTTCCCAGCTCGGATCCTGCTATAGACTGGAAAATCAGATCGGTCGGTGCTCCCATTTTAATTGCTTCCATCTGAGTTGTAACATGCGCCAGTACACAGGTCTGGGTTGGTATCTGATACTTCTGTTTGATTTCTTCGAAACGCTTCAGTATCCGGGTTACACTTTCAGCTGAATCATCTACCGGATTCAAACCAAGCAGTGCATCTCCGGCTCCAAAGGTCAGCCCTTCCAAAAGAGATGCCATAATTCCGTCGGGATCATCGGTGGGGTGATTTGGCTGAAGTCTGGATGACAATGTTCCCGCTTCCCCGATAGTCGTATTGCAATGTGCAGTTACCCGGATTTTTCTGGCACCATAGACCAAATCCAGATTCGACATCAGCTTTGCCACAGCAGCTACCATTTCTGAAGTCAGTCCCCTGGAGATACGCCGGATCTGATCTCCCGTAGTCTCTTCATCCAGAATCCATTCCCGAAATTCGGAGACTGTCATACGTTTAATCTCGTTATAAATAGACTCATTTAAATCGTCCTGAATAATTCTGGTAACCTCATCTGTTTCATAAGGTACCGCCGGATTATTCCGCAAATCTTCCAGCGTAATCTGAGACAGTACAACCTTTGCTGCAACACGCTCCTCTGCCGTCTCTGCAGCAAGTCCCGCAAGCTTGTCCCCGGATTTCTCTTCATTGGCTTTCGCCATTACTTCCTTCAGGGATTTGAAGGCATATACATGCCCAAAAAGTTTTGTTTTTAAAATCATATTTATACCCATTGCATATTACAGGCCTGCCTGTAATACTGCCACAATTAAACAGGTTGAAAGAATCACATCGTGGCATCCTTTCTGCATCGTAATTTTCTTTCAACCTTTCTTCCTGTGCCGCACTTGCTGCGGCTTCCTATCTGTAAGTGTGAAACGGTTTTCTTTCACACTTTTCCCTCCTATACTGCATTTACTGCAGCTTTATATCTGAAAGTGTCAAGTAATTTTCTTTCACACTTTTACTGAGTTTTAAATACCAGTGTTTTTACCACCACCGGAAGCACACAGCCCTCCGCAATCGGCCTCCCGATGTCAATATAATCACCTTCCGACAAATGTATACTGTCCAGACAGATCACCTCTTTATTCCACTCCAGCAGATGGTACATGGTCTGCCCCAATACCTTAGCCATATCACTTTCTACAATCACAATAACAGGAAGCTTTGCTTCAATCAGCGCTTCTGCCCCCATCAAAATATCTTTTGCATAGATCTGTACTCTGGAAAAAGAAGGGTTCCTTTCTCCATCTATAGCTATTGCAACCTGCGCAAGTTTCTCTTCCACCCGAAACCAGTCCAGCTTTCTTTTAATTGCATCTGCAAGCTTCCCCGGCTGTTCCTCTTCCCGGGTGAGTTTCAGGACCGGAAGGTTTTTCACCGGAAATGCATCGCTGGTATACGTGATGGTACTTCCACTGATCTCCGTAGTATGGCTGCCAGCTCCGACTACCGTAGCCCGGATCGTCTCATCACTTTCTATGACTTTGAGCTGCCTGACAAGCAGGGAATCTTTAATGGCTTCTCCCAGTAAAATGCCGATATCGCCAAATTGAAATGGATCTGTAAATTTTTCCGGATGATAAATAGCATCCGCCACCCCGCCGGAAAAACTGATACATTGAATCTGATCCTTACACTGGATATTCTTATTAGTGATCATCAGATTAAAATACTCATCTTCTTCTTTTAACCCGACACTTTGCTCCAGCACCTTTACCATCATTTGAAGTATGGGCTTCAGGTTCTGTTTATCTGCCACTGTTCCAACAGCCAGAGGCATTTTTTCTTTTTCAATTATCTGCAAAAGCTTAGGTGCTATATAAGTGATCTTGTGGGTTCGTGCCTCCACTTTAATCAACCGGCCACCAATATCCAGGCAGCCTGTATCAATTGTATCCCCTCTTTGAAACACCGCCAGATTACTGGTTCCGCCGCCAATATCCATATTGACCGCCGTCACATGGTGTTCCTTGGAATACAGGTCTGTCCCTGCTCCCTTACCGGAAATCACACTCTCCAGATCCGGACCCGCCGTTGCTACCACAAAATCTCCGGCAAACCCGCTAAGGGCATTGACTACTTCTTCTGCATTTTCTTTCCTTGCAGTCTCTCCGGTGATGATAACAGCCCCGGTATCAATCTGCTCTTTTTTAACACCTGCTTTTTGATACTCTTTCTCCACAATCCTGCGTACCTCTTCGAAATTAATCCTCGTCTGGTCTACAAGGGGTGTGAAGTAGATATCACTTTTGTACTGAATCTGTTTTTGTGTGATCACCATCCTGGGAACGGTATAGCTGGTTGCCATATTTTCTACGATAAGCTTTGAAAAAATAAGCTGTGTAGTACTGGTTCCAAGGTCAATTCCCACACTCAGCAATTCTTCTTTCAATTTATACCCACCACATATTGCAGGCTTGCCTGCAATACTGCCACAATAAAGCAGGTTGAAAGAATTCGTGGCATGACTTCCTTCCCGTTTCATAATTTTCTTTCAACCTATACCGCCTCCTTTTCCAAATAATTCATCAAATCCGAAATTCCAATCCCATCCGGTGTATCCACTTCGAAAATAGGGGATGCCCCTGCCTTAACCAGTTCCTTCCTGGCTTTCTCAATTTTCTGTGGTTCCGTCTGGTTTATTTTTGTAATGATACCAATTACTTTTTTTCCGAATATTCCGGCAAAGGCAGGCGGAATTGCCCGGTATTCAGAAGTGGGGTCTGCCACCAGCGCTATCACCTTTGCATCCACAGCAGTCATAATCAGAGCATGGTAAAAATGGCGGTTTTCTAAATACTCGCCCGGAGTATCAATCGAATCCCCGTAACGCTCCACTGCCTGGGTTTTTCGATATTTTATCGTCTGCTCATTCAGTTTCTGGCACAAAGTGGTCTTGCCACAGCCTGTCTGACCGATAAAAATAACTTTTTTCATACACTTTCCCCCTGAATATTGCAAGTAATCCTGGAATATGCCTAAATAAGTAGTGTGAATTTATTCACACTTTCCCCTCTGCCATTTTAAATCCCCATTAAGTCCTGGTAATGGGTGCCCTGGTAAATCCCAGATCCTGCTCCATCGTTCTTAAAATATCCTTAATCGCCGCTTCTACTGAACTGATATCTCCGGTAAAAACTAACGCTCCGCTAAAGCGGTCTATAAAGCCTAAGGTAATATCGGATGCCTTTGTCGCAATATCAGCTGCTATAATCGCTCCTTCACTGGGCGTTATGGTAAGAATGCCTATGGCATCCATTTCCTCTGGCTCCAGACCAAGCTTCGCGTAAATACCCGGATTCGGTCCCGCGATTACATGTGCCAGCGTAATCTGTTTTCCCGGAACAAATTCCTGAATAATCCGCTGTTTTTCTTCTACTTCCATCAAATGCACCTTCTTTTATAAAGCCTGTTTTAAAATATCCAGAATATCTTTTTTCGAAACCACCCTGGGATTCGTAACAATACATCCATCCGCAAGTGCCCCTTCTGCAATCTGCTCCTCCGCCTTATGAAACTCATCCGGTTTTAGTCCGCATTCCTTAAAGCTCACGGGCATTTTCATCAGCTTTTGCATTTTCTGTATCTGGTGAATCAGATTTTTCACAGCCGACCGGATATTCACCCCTCCAATTCCATACAAAGAAGCAATCGCTGCATATTTTTTTGCAGCCGTCTTATATTCCTTTGTATTATAGTCCTGAATTTCCGCATTATAAGCAATTACATAAGGAAGCAGTATGGCATTTGTCCTGCCATGGGCAACCCCAAACTTACCACCTATATTATGGGCAATCGCATGATTTACACCCAGGGAAGTCATATCAAATGCCAGTCCGGCCATGCAGGAAGCATAGTGCATCTGTTCTCTCGCTTCCATATCCACCGGGCTTTCATAAGATTTCACCAGATACTTCAAGACCGTGACAGCTGCCTTTTCCGCCAAAGCATCCGTAAATGCGTTCGCCTTGGTAGACACATATGCCTCCAACGCATGGGTCAGTACATCCATCCCGGTATCAGCCACAATGGAAGGCGGCAGGCTTTTCACAAGTCCCGGATCCAGTACTGCAATATCCGGCAACAGCGATTTATCAACCAGGGGATATTTCACTCCCTTATCTTTATCTGTAATAACCGCAAAAGAAGTTACTTCTGATCCCGTACCGCTGGTAGTTGGAACCGCAATAAATTCCATGTCCGGCAGATCACCGATCTGTTTGGAAAAGTGCATAATTGCCTTTGCCTCATCAATGGCCGAACCACCGCCCAGCGCAATCACTGTATCCGGCTTATAAGCCATTACTTCCCTGACTCCTTCCACTACAAGTTCCAGTGGGGGATCCGGTACCACATTGCTGAAAATCATATATTCTTTTTCTTTCAGCTGTTCCGTTATCCGATCAACCATCTTTGATTCCACCATAAACGGATCCGTTACGATAAAAATCCGTGATGCGGTAAGATTCTTCAGACAATTCAGGGCATCCGCCCCAAAACACACAGCCGTTTGTATTTTAAATTCCTCCATGTTTCACCATCCCTTCAAAAGCTTTCCTTATTTAGCTATCTTTTGTGAAATGAGACAAGATTATACAATAAAAATAAAAATTGTTGGATTTCTGTGCATTTTTATAACTTTCCGACTCATTAATATTTCCAATATTTTAAATTCCAAACTAATCTTCCTAAAAAAACAAAAAAAGATCCACTCAAAAGTGGACCCGCATAAACCATATTCATATTATTTTTTCAAAGACTTTATAATTATTATTCAAAAAACTGCTGAGCTCGCAAATAGCCCAACAGTCCTGATTTTGCCTCTTATAGCTGCACCGGATGGTGTTCCTTCAGCGACTGTGCCGCCGCATAAGCAATCTTTGTAGATTTTGTACCATCATATACCGTTACATCCGGCTTACGTCCCTCCCGGATACAAGCAATAAATTCTTTCATTTCCAATACATACGCATCCGCGAAGCGCTCCGGAAAAGAGCCCACACACTCCACTACCGCCCCATTTTTATCATAAATCATTGCCAGATTTTTTGCTGGGACGGGGCTGATACGGATTGAACCCTCGGTACCTACAACTTCCGTTTCTATATGATACCCGTGTGCCGCCGTCCTGCCTACGTGTATCTGTCCAATTGCACCATTTTTGAACCGGAACATGGCGCAGCCAGTTTCACAATCACCATTCGCTTCAAACTCCGGATGTTTGAAAGTGCATCCTAACGCATACACCTCAGTTACCTCATCTCCCAAAAACCAGCGCATTAAGTCGATGTCATGACTTGCCATATCAATGTAGATTCCACCGCTGGTACTGCAGAATTTGATGGAACCCTCCACCAGACTTTCGGGATCAATTCCTGTCGCCTTTACCAGATAAGGCTTGCCGATTGCACCTTCTTTTATCTTCTGCATGGCATAGGCATAGGACGGATCATAGCGCCGCATAAAGCCTAAAAAGAATATCTTATCCGGATATTTTTCTACCGCTCTTTCTGCCGCTTTACATTCCTCTTCATTAATACCCAGTGGTTTTTCACAAAACACATGCTTTCCCGCTGCCAATGCCGCTTCGATCTGCCAGCAATGTTCACTGCTGGTAGTGACTATCGCTACGGCATCAATATCTGCACTTTTCAGCATTTCCAGGTAGTCTGTATACACATCCGATACACCCAGTTCATTTTTAGCATACTCTAATTCCGCCTCTGCGACTGAGCATGCTGCCGTTAATTTTGCCCCCGGGATTTTATAGCAAATATTGTTTGCATGTACCTTTCCCAGGCGTCCTAATCCGGCAATCCCGACCTTTACTTCATCCATGGTTTTCCCTTCTTTTTCTATATATTTTAATGATGCTTCCTTGTAGTCCATCATTGTGCAATTAACAGTGAATTGAGCACCTGCTATCTATGTCAGAAGCGCGCCACCGCTTTGAGGCAGTAACAAACCGGTATCCGGTTCAGCTGACATCGTACAAATCAGGCTTACGCATCATTTGTATTTCCATGAACCTTCCGGTATTACGGGAACGATTCAGCGTATCTGCCGCAACGCAGGCAGCATAACCATCCCACGCACCCGGGCCATTGCAGCTATTGTTTTCTACCGCTCTCACCCACTCATTTAACTCAATGTCATAAGCTTGAATAAACCTTTGGGACCAATCGGTAAGTATAGGAACGCTGCGCCCTGCATCGGACCGAGTCACAACTGCGTAAGGATCCGGTAAACTGACTGTTCCCTTTTCACATACTACCTGACACTGAATATCATAGCCATAACCATCGGACAATTGTACCTCTACGTCAATGCGGCATCCTGTACCGGTCTCCAGAAGCACGATCTGCGGATTGTCATACCCTTTTACTGAGTAAGAAGATTGCCGTACTTTAAGCACTTGTCCATTTTTATACTCATCGCCCAACAGCCATCGGCAGATATCCAGCTCATGGATTGCTATATTTGACACACCCATCTCGCTGGTAAGTCCCTGAGGCTGATGCATGTTGCGGTGACTGGCATGAATCATAAGAGGATTCCCCAGTTCACCGGATTCCACAATGCGTTTCATTTCCCGGTATCCCGGATCATATCTCCTCATAAATCCAACTTGCACCAGGCGTTTACCAAGTGCCAATTCTGCTTCAATAATTTTTTCACAGTCAGCCGATGTCTGGGCAAGTGGTTTTTCACAAAACACCGGCTTTCCCTGCTTCAGACTCTCAAGAACATAGCCCGCGTGTGAAGTATCCGAAGAAGCAATCAGTACCGCATCCACTTCCCCACTTCCAATCAACTCTTCCCCGGTATCAAATATATGGCTGATATCATATTGCTGTGCGGTTTTTTCTGCTGATTCCCGGAAATAATCGGAACAGGCCGCTACTGTGGCTCCGGGAACAAGATTGCGCAAACGGCGAATATGGTCACGTCCAATTGCACCGCATCCGATAACCCCGATTTTTAACATATCAATTCTCCTGACTATATGAATGATTGATGTTTTATTTTGCAGCCATACGTCTGGCCTTTGCTTCCATTCGTTCACGAGTTACGTCAATAAGTACTGCCAGGATGATAACCAGACCAACAACAATATTCTGGATTGCCGTAGAAGCACTGAGCAGCTGCAGACCATTTCTGATCACAGTAATGATAAGCGCACCGATAATAGTACCGCTCATAGTTCCTTTCCCGCCATTAAAAGATGCGCCTCCGATAATACAGGCAGCAATAGCATCTGTGTCATAAGGCTGAATAGCATTGGCTCCATTGGCGATCCCGCCGCGTCCAATCAGTACAATACCTGCCAAAGCACTCATAAATCCGGATAAAGTATAGCAGAATGTGAGTACATTGGAGCTCTTAATACCAGAGAGGCGGGCTGCTTCAAGGTTTCCCCCTACACAATAGATAGAGCGCCCCAGAACCGTCTTGGAAAGAAATACACCCATAACGGCAAACAACACAATTACTAATATAAAACTTACCGGAAAACCACCCAGCAGTGGTATGGAATTAGGCAGCGTTGCCTCTCCCAGCCATGTAACCTGTACCGGAAATCCGGAAACAATCTTAGAACCTACCACCACCAGGGCAAGCCCCCACAAAACATTTTTCATACCGAGGGTTGATACAAAAGGATGGGGTAAGTGCAGGCGGGTCAGCAGTGTACCATTGATGAAGCCAAAAAACGTACCTGCAACTAAACCTGCAATGATAATTAAAACAGGATTTGTAATTCCGTTTTGTAAAAGCATTCCCATCACACAGGTACAAAAGATGGCATTCGCTCCTACAGAAAGATCAATGCCTGCAGTGATGAGGCACACCAACATACCAGTAGAAATCAATGCATTTACCGATGTTTGCTTAAAGATGTTCATGAAATTCGCAAGCGTTAAGAAGCTTGACGTAGCAAAGCTCAAAATTACACATAATACAAACAGGGCAATCAGGGATCCCAGCTTATTGACCAGGCCCGAATTGGATTTTAATTTTACTTTATTCATCTAAGGTTCCTCCCCACGCAGCTCTCATAATATCCTCCTGATTGAAATGATCACTTTCTCTGTCTAAAGTTCCCGTTACCCGACCACCTCTCATTACCACAACCCGGTCAGACATGCCCAAAATTTCCGGCATTTCAGAAGAAATCATAATTACGCACTTTCCTTCTTTCACAAGATTATTCATTACATTATAAACCTCTATTTTGGCACCAACGTCAATACCTCTTGTCGGTTCATCAAAAATATAAATATCCGCATCGGAATTGATCCATTTTCCAATAACAACCTTTTGCTGGTTTCCGCCTGAAAGCTGACCCGCAATTTCATCTAGCGACGGGGTCTTAATGCGTAACGAAGTAATATTATCTTCTCCCGTCTCCTCAATATGTTTCTCATCCAAAAATAAACCTCTTGCAAAATTTTTCATGTTAGCCATAATCAAATTAGCCCGGATACTTTGTGTCAAAACAAGCCCCTGATTTTTGCGGTCTTCTGTCAAAAATGCAATTCCTGCATTGATTGCCTGTCTTGGGTTTGCGATTTTCATTTCTTTATCATGAATATAAATTTTGCCGCCATCGATGGGATCGGCACCAAATACAGCCCGCATTGTTTCGGTTCGCCCAGCCCCGACGAGTCCTGCAAAGCCCAGAATCTGTCCATCGTATGCTTCAAAGCTGACATCGAATAATACACCGTTTTGTCTCAAATTTTCAACTTTCAGAGCACAGCCGCCTTTTACTCCCATTACTTTGGGAAACTTATTGGCAAGGGAACGTCCTACCATCGCTGTAATTAAGTCATCATTATTTACTTCTGTGATAGGCTTTGTCCAGATATGCTCTCCATCACGTATTACTGCAACACGGTCACATAATTCGAAAAGTTCTTCCAGCTTATGGGATACAAACACAATGCTGATGCCACGGCTGCGCAATTCTCGGCAAATATCCATCAGCTGCTGAACCTCCTTTTCTCCTAATGATGAAGTAGGTTCATCCATTATAATCATCTTAGCCCCAACCGAAAGTGCTTTGGCAATTTCAATCATCTGCTGTACTCCCATGCCCATAGTACCTGCTGCTTTGTCAGGATCGATATCCTGCCCAAGAGATAGCATCACCTCCCGCGCTTTTTTATTCATAGCCTGATAATCCAACAGGCCCTTCTTCCCCCGTATCCACTTATTCATAAAAATATTATCTGTAATGCTCAAAAGCTTTTCAATATTTAATTCCTGATAAACACAGGCAATGCCAGCCTCCGCAGAATCATTAGGATTACGGAAATGTTTCTCTTCCCCTTCCACAAATATACTGCCTTCATCTGCCGAATGTACACCTGTCAGTACCTTTATCAGAGTAGATTTTCCGGCACCATTTTCACCAATCAACCCCAGTATCTCCCCTGGCTTTACAGCCAGGTTCATGTTTTTTAAAGCTACAACACCAGGAAAGCGTTTTGTGACATTTTTTAATTCCACAATATATTCACTCACTGCATACCTCCTTATTCTTCATGCTTAATCAATAGATCGATTTATTTACCAAGCTGAGATTTCAAAGTATCCAATTGTTCCTGTGCATTTTCTTTTGTCACAATTTTACTGCCAGAGTCAATAAACTCTTCTATTTTTTCACCATTTATTGCTTTCACACATGCTTCAACAGCCTTATATCCCATATCGTAAGCATTTTGTGCAACAGACATTGTTTCTTCACCGCCTAAAATAGCATTACATGCAGACTGAATACCATCAAATCCACAGAAAACAGTATTCGCATATGCCTCATTTCCCTTCGCTGCACGAGCAGCTGCTATAGCCATATCATCATTGTTGCAAACGATCATTGCAACACCGTCCGGGTGATTTTGTATAATAGCTTCCATGGAAGCAAATGCCTTGTCAGCGACTGCATCTGCATATTGGATTTCATCCGATAAAAATGTACCGCCTGCTTCTTCGATACCTGCCTTATAGCCGGTCAGACGTGCTTCTGCAGTAGAATCACCCTGAACTCCAGTAATGGCAATGGCATTTAATTCTGTAAATCCTGCCGCTTTCGCCGCCTCAACAGCTGCCAATCCGCCTGCTTTCGCTGCTTCTTCATTACCGGTTCCTACAAAAGATAATACTTCCGGGGCTTCTATTTTCGTATCTACAGAAATAATCGGCTGCTTAGCACCCGCAATTTTGGAGATTACCATATCCGCCTGTAATGGAGCAATAACAAAACCATCAAATTTCCCTGCTGACAGATTAGTTTCAATAATATTCAACTGCTCATCATAGGAAGTTTCCGACGCTGCACCCTGGATCTCAACATTTACATCCGGATTCTTATCGCTGTATGCCTGGGCACCGGCTAATACGTATCCCCAATACTCAGAAGCGGTAGTTTTCAGGATTACGCTAATGTTAAGTTTATCACCAGTTGCCGATGATACATTTTCACTTCCGGCAAGATCACTGCCGGCAGCCGTCTCATTGTTGCCAGCTGCCCCTTTGTTGTCAGCTGTTTCATTGTTGTTAGTTGTTTCATTCTTGTTAGTCGTTTCATTGTTGTTAGCTGCAGTAGTTCCACCACAAGCAGTAAGGGATAATCCCATAAGCCCCACCATAAAGATACTTAAAATTTTTTTCTTCATACAAAAATCCTCCTTATTTTTTATATAGTTTATTTTTTGCCGTATGGCATTATGTCCCTTACAAAACCCCGTTAATATGCATGAGCATAATATGCACAAGTCATTTTCAAAAAACGCTCAAAATATATGCAAAACATTATATTTTTTTGTATTTATCCAGATTATAACACTACATTTTGGTTAAGTCAATAAGTTTTTTCCAAATTTTTGTGTGCATATTGTCCAGTTTTGATCCTATGTTGTGCATCCTCTCTATTTCTCCTTCCACTCTGTATGCACATATTTGCATATTATGCATATGGAATTATGCACATTTCTGAATTACTTTGTGAGGAATTTGTTTCAAAAATGCGGGGTGAGCTTACACGGAAGAAAAGGTTAAATATGAAAGAATTGATTCCATAGATGTAATATATCTAAGAAGCACGTCAGGAACAGAAAGTCCGGCGTGTAATTTATAAGAAAGATTATTCATACGTTTGTCGTGATTATTCACATTTTAGTTGACTTAAACTTAAAAATGTATTATTCTTCAATATAGTTAAAATACAGAGAGTCGGATAATAATCTGCAAATTCTCTACTAAAAATCATCTGTTTTTAAATAAACGGTATGATATCCCCGACTCATTGTTTATAGGAGACGTATATATGATTACAACCCAAGAACTTGCCCGGTTAGCCGGCGTAAGTCAATCAACGGTATCAAGAAGCCTTCAGAATTCTTCACGAATCTCTTTGGAAACCAGGATTAAGGTTCAGGAATTAGCAGCACAGCACGGATACACAATAAAAAAAAGGGCCGGCATATCTAATATTTCCGGGAACAATGGGGGAATTGCTATTATTCTGGGCGCTGATAAAATGCATTCCCCCCTTGACCTCTATCTGGAATATTTGTCTAATGAGGTTATCAGGCAAATTGAAAAACAAAATTACTACTGCGTAATCTCATCCTACGATGCAAGTGACCATTCCTTTAATTACATTCAATCAATCATTGAAACAGCCGATATTAAAGGCATTGTTATTATTAATGGCAACTATCACTCTGCACTGGAAGATTATTTAAGCCATTTAAATATTCCTCATATTTACACCCAGTATTTTTCACGTCCTATGAAAAAAAGTTTAAATATAATTGATGTTGACCACTTTACCGGCGGTTTCATCGCTACTAATCACTTATTGGCATTAGGGCATCAGCGTATCGGTACCTTTACCTCTGCCGGAAGTGATTTCAAAGAACGAACAGAAGGATATTGTACTGCACTCGTAAATAACAATCTTGAATGCAATCCTGATTGGATAATTCAAACAGGACTAACTTACGATGACGGATACCAAAACATGCAAAGCAGTTGGAACCAGCTGTGTGACTGCACTGCATTTTTTGCTCAGACAGATATTCTTGGCATTGCTATTATTAATTATCTGACCGATCATGGATATAAAGTTCCTCAGCAATATTCCGTAATTGGCTTTGACGGAATTCCTGAAGGCAATTATTGCCGTCCCAGGCTAACCACTGTTATACAGCCCGTTCTCAAAATTGCGGAAAGAAGCATAGAACATCTTACCTATCTGATAAAGCAGAAAAGTACCAGCGCTGCTCATTTATTCGTACAGCCTGAATTGTATCTGCGTAACTCCACATCACATGTGAAGTAATCAAACGTATAAGTAGTACTTTTCAGACAGTGAAAAAGGCTTTACACTGAAATAACAATTCATTTAACTATAAATGCCATGGCAAAAAGCTCCCGAAGTGCTTTTTGTCATGGCATTTTTGGTCTGAAACAGCAGTCACCGGTAGACTTTTCCGGTATCACATTACAAGTCGTGAACTACCCTGTTGGAAAACACTCCCTTTAATCCTATCATCTCAACTTTCTTTTTAATTTTATTTATATCCATCAGATACAAGCCTCTATCTTTCATCCGTTTAAAATAAACAGAGCCGGAAAAGGTATATTTTCGTTCTATTCCTTCTTCCGTCCCCATTTCTTTTTTTACAAATGCAATCATGTCACCAACCGCCAGACTCTCCGGCAGAATTAAAGTCTCCAGGCCTGATGCTTCTCTTACACTGTTATACCCGGCCAGAATCCCCGTCACAATTGCCTCTGTATGACCAACCAGCAGCCCTGCCTTTTCGCCTGCACAATATAAATTCTCTGCTCCCTCTACTTTCAGACTGTTGTCCCGCGGCGACATTGCCATATAACGGATGGAATTCCCCTTGCCGCCCGCATAGGGATCTTCATATCTGGCATCTTCAAATCCCGGAATCCTCCTGAGTTTATCGATTGGAAAATAAGACGTCATCAACTTGGCATGCCCTGTATCCAATAAAATAATATTTTCCGTAAAATCATCAAGTGCATACTGCTGGCAAGCCTTCTCAGACAAATGATTTTCCCTCAGATCCTCTGGTAAAGGTATTACTGCCACTCCTTTTTCTTCTAACTGGTCAATGATTTCTCCGGAGAGAGACTCTTTAAAAAGCTTACAGGAACCACTCATTGCACCTAATTTTCCATTTGCCCGCTTTCCCTGTATCTCCGGAATCCCCGCCTCTCCCGTCAGACTGATTCTACCGCCAAAACTGGGGCATCTGAGAATGCACATGGCACATCCGTTACCAAACTTTCTGCAATTATTCATAGGCCCCGCACTCCCGGTAGCATCAATGAACATCTCGCCGCCAAACTTTCTGCCATCATCCGTCTGTACATTTAAGATCCGTTTCCCATCCATCTGCACTTTAGACATACGCGCCTGAAATTCAATTTTCGTTCCTATCTTTTTTAAAAACCGGTAGATAACTCCGGATATTTTACCAACATCATATAAAGAAGCATGCTCATGTCCGGGAAACTCAACATTCTTATGCCTTACGTTTTCATCAATAATACGAAAAATCTCTCCTCCGCCCAGAGCGATCATTTCTTCCGTTGCCGTGTACCGTCCGTTATTTCTCATAATTCCGCCAACCAGTCCTGTACCAAGCAGCATATCCGTTTTTTCCAGCAGCGTAACCTTTGCGCCCTGCAAGACTGCCCCATATGCCGCGGCGCATCCCGCCCAGCCTCCTCCTGCTATTACCACTTCTATACTCATGTTGTCTGCCTCCATTCTTCTGATGAACCTAACTTTTTCCATGCAGTGTGTAAACAGTTTCCTTTCACACTTTTCCGCCTGATTTTCACGGGCTATAAACTCTCATACTTTAATGTATGGACATGTTAGCCTGTTTATTCCTGAAATCGGTTAAATTCCATCCGTCTTACATCCCACCCAGAAAATTCATTCCGGTTCTCCAAAGAAATACCCCTAAATAAAAAAATGTAAGTAAACTCCCTGCACCGCATAAAACCTTACTGATCAAGCCATCAGCCCGGCAGAGATCCAGACTGATTCCCCATTTAAGAGGGTAAAGCAGACGAACATTCTTATAATTAAAAATATCTGCAGCGATATGTGAAAGCATAGAAATGATAAAATAGGGAACCAGAATGGGATAGATAATATATAAAATAAAGCTCAAAATCCCAACCGCCGGTAAAGAATGCATAAAAGATCTGTGAGGCCTGCTCTTACCAAAGATACATACCCCCAGAAAAGCAGTCATACCCATCACCAGTCTCACCAGGTTACTGTTACGCATAAAACTCGCTGTTATCCCAAGTTTCCACTGATATTCCATAAAAACAGTGGCGATAACCGCTAACAGCGTAATTGCAATTACTTTGTTTACATCTCTTCTGGCTTCCGAAGTGCTTACGTCTATGTCACTGATTACAGAGCCTACAGATGCCGTCCCGATACACAACACAACCTCTCTGATATTTTCCGGCTGTCCAATCAATAATGCCGCCGCTGTTCCTATTGCCACATGTGTTTTTCCTGTCATACGGTTCTTCTCAACTTTCCTCATTAGTCTTGTAAATCTTAAGTTTTCCCCTGGAACGTGTTTGAAAATTGCTTTCTGGCAGCTGTGCGTAACAGTTTGTAGAAGATTTATCCCGGATGAAGGGCGCGTAGCGGACTACGTAACCTGAATCCGGGGCAAATATGCTGCAAAGTGGGGCGTGCAGATGGCGGGAATGAATTTTCAAACACGTTTCAGGCCTACTTGCGTAATTATACAAAAATCCATCCTTAAACGCAAGCTATTTTTCCGTATGTATGTTCTTATAAAAAGGCCGCTGCAAATTCATTCCAAACACTGACATACGAACTAATTACCATGGGATTATATTTCCCAATCCATGTCAGATAAAGAATCATTTTACAACGACCTGCTCTTCATTTCAATTTATTTACATTTATACTTTTCCGATTCTCTTACAACGTTTCCTGCTGATTTTGGGAAACCATCCTTGCAAATACCAAAACAACAAGCATAAGCACGATTCCAAAAGGAAGTGCAATCCAGGCACTTTGTACAAATCCCGCTAATATATAGGTCAGGAAGGATACAACGGCTGCCGTAACCGCATAGGGAAGCTGTGTTGTCACATGATTCACATGGTTACATCTCGCCCCTGCCGATGCCATAATCGTCGTATCCGAAATCGGAGAACAATGATCTCCGCAAACTGCCCCCGCCATACATGCTGAGATAGAAATAATCATTAATTCCGGATTAGATTTTTCAAATACTGCAACCACAATAGGGATGAGAATACCAAATGTACCCCAGGACGTACCGGTTGCAAAGGCCAGCCCGCATCCAACCAGGAAAATGATTGCCGGCAGAAACTTCATTAAGTCTCCTGCACACTGCGCCATAGCTCCTGCCACAAAATCTGCTGCTCCCAGGCTGTCTGTCATGGCTTTTAAAGTCCATGCAAAGGTAAGTATTAAAATAGCCGGTACCATTGCTTTGAATCCATCCGGCAGACATGCCATACAATCATTAAAATTCAATACTTTTCTAATATTATATAGTATTATTGTAATCACCATTCCAAAAAAACTGCCAAGAGCAAGCCCTACAGAAGCATCGCTATTAGAGAATGCAGTAATAAAATCTTTTCCTGCGAAAAATCCGCCTGTATAAATCATACCAATTACACAGCAAACAATTAAAGATAATATAGGAATCATTAAATCCAGAACGCTTCCATGGGGATTGGAAATATCATCTTCATCAAAATTTCCTATTTTGTCTCCTGTTGAAAAAAGATCACCATTCCGTGCATTTTTTTCATGAACCGCCATAGACCCAAAATCTACTTTCAGCAATACAAGTCCCACCATCATAACAATCGTCAGCAAAGCATAAAAGTTATATGGAATTGCTCTGATAAAGATAGAAAACCCATCTTCACCTTCCACAAAACCTGTAACAGCAGCTGCCCAGGATGAAATAGGTGCGATGATACATATCGGTGCTGCCGTAGCATCAATCAGATACGCCAGCTTTGCCCTGGACACCTGATGCTGGTCAGTAACCGGACGCATTACACTGCCTACTGTCAGACAGTTAAAATAATCATCAATAAAAATTAATACCCCTAAAACAATTGTTGCTAGCTGGGCACCAACTCTCGTCTTTATTTTCTTACCAGCCCATCTTCCAAACGCAGCCGAGCCTCCGGCTCTGTTCATCAGACTGACCATACATCCCAGAATAACCAGGAACACCAAAATTCCCACATTATAGCTATCCGATAACACTTTGATGAATCCATCATTAAAAATGTGTGTCACAGTCCCTTCAAATCCAAATCCGGAAAAGAACAGTCCTCCAACCAAAATACCTAAAAATAATGAACTGTAAACTTCCTTAGTAATCAATGCCAGAACAATTGCTACTACCGGTGGTATCAACGCCCAAAAAGTTGCATACATGGCGGGCTTCGCAGCTCCTTCTTCTGCAGCCAGAACCGTCATGGGAAGCAATGCCGTGAATATCAGTAACATGCTGATACCCATAAACAACCTTTGTTTTGAAATCCTCATTCCTATATCCTCTCTTTCCCTCCAAGAAAAAACCATGAATGAAAGTCTCCGTGGGGACATACATTCATGGTCATTTAAGGTCAGATTTCCCTATACCACTTCAGATAGCGCTCCACATATCAGTGACAGTCCGCAACATATTCTGCTGCGTCCCAGAGCTAATTCCATGGACCGGAATATACTCTTCGGCGATCTTCCCTTTTCTCCAAAACGACTGTCCTGCCACTTGTCCCGGAGTACTGATGAATATCGCACCTCTATCATTTCATTTTTATTTCTTGTCTAGTTATATGTTTCTATTTTAACATTTTTTCGACAAAAAGCAAAGATTAAAATTTTGTTTTATTCCTGCTTTATTTTCAGATAGCTTCCATTCCGCAAGCAATCAAAATTCTTGCCGCAGCTGCAAAATAAATAATTGGAAATTCTTCTGACAGCCTCCAGAAATCATTATTCCCAGCCAGCTTGTCTACCATATCATTGATAAACCTCTCAGCTATGTAAAATACAATTTGAAATTCTAACATCATCCAAAGATTAGCCGAACAAATACTTTTTCATTTATTCCGCTAATCACTTCTTTAGTGAATTAAGCAAAAAAATAAGTCCTTGCAAAATTTTCATTTTACAAGGACAATCACGTGCGTGAGAAGATTCGAACTCCCGGCCTTTTGGTCCGTAGCCAAACGCTCTATCCAGCTGAGCTACACGCACATATTTAATTGATGATTCTGAATGCCGGCGACCGGAATCGAACCGGTACGGGAGATTAGTCCCGCAGGATTTTAAGTCCTGTGCGTCTGCCAGTTCCGCCACGCCGGCATTTCATGGTATCACTACCAAATGGGACCTACAGGGCTCGAACCTGTGACCCTCTGCTTGTAAGGCAGATGCTCTCCCAGCTGAGCTAAGATCCCATGGGATATGTAATTAATAAATCCTACATCTTTCGATGTAACGACCCAGATCGGACTCGAACCGACGACCTTCGCCGTGACAGGGCGACGCTCTAACCAACTGAGCCACTGGGCCAAACATTAATAACAACAGACAAATGGACCTTCGGGGACTCGAACCCAGGACCGACCGGTTATGAGCCGGTTGCTCTAACCAACTGAGCTAAAGGTCCAAAGAGCCGATGATCGGACTCGAACCGATAACCTGCTGATTACAAATCAGCTGCTCTGCCAATTGAGCCACATCGGCATATGACGTATGTTGTTATTAGTGACTCCAAGGGGATTTGAACCCCTGTTACCGCCGTGAAAGGGCGGTGTCTTAACCGCTTGACCATGGAGCCTTGCTTTACTGCCTTTTATCCTTTTAAATACTTAGCCATTTTGTTAAGTACTTAGCTCCCCGAGTTGGGCTCGAACCAACAACCCTTCGGTTAACAGCCGAATGCTCTACCATTGAGCTATCGAGGATTATACTGCTTTTTGGAAAAGCCATATACCTTCAAAACCACATACAGAAATTCATCAAATATCATCCGTTCTTGCATTACCAACTTCGTTGATTATATCAACTTTATTGACATTATCCTAAACCTTATGGATAAGCCTTCGACCTATTAGTATTAGTCA
The DNA here is from genome assembly GCF_001029355.1 of Robinsoniella sp. RHS. Classification (NCBI taxonomy): domain Bacteria; kingdom Bacillati; phylum Bacillota; class Clostridia; order Lachnospirales; family Lachnospiraceae; genus Robinsoniella; species Robinsoniella sp. RHS. The sequence continues at coordinate 523 of NZ_JNGB01000098.1, read as the reverse complement.
GCTCCATACATTACTGCACTTCCACCTCTAACCTATCTACCTCGTCGTCTTCAAGGGGTCTTACCGCTTATGCGGGGGATATCTCATCTTGAGGGGGGCTTCACGCTTAGATGCCTTCAGCGTTTATCCCTTCCCGACTTGGCTACCCGGCCATGCTCTTGGTAGAACAACCGGTACACCAGAGGTCAGTCCAACCCGGTCCTCTCGTACTAAGGTCAGCTCCTCTCAAATATCCTGCGCCCACGCCGGATAGGGACCGAACTGTCTCACGACGTTCTGAACCCAGCTCGCGTACCGCTTTAATGGGCGAACAGCCCAACCCTTGGGACCTACTACAGCCCCAGGATGCGATGAGCCGACATCGAGGTGCCAAACCACTCCGTCGATGTGAACTCTTGGGAGTGATAAGCCTGTTATCCCCAGGGTAGCTTTTATCCGTTGAGCGATGGCAATCCCACTTTATACCACCGGATCACTAAGTCCTACTTTCGTACCTGCTCCACCCGTCGGTGTCACAGTCAAG
>NZ_JNGB01000097.1:0-8218 GCF_001029355.1 Robinsoniella sp. RHS | reverse complement strand
GAGTCACCAGCTCCGGATTCTCTGCTTCAATCTTCTTTAATTCCTGCATCAGCTGATCATATTCATAGTCGCTAATTTCCGGTGCATCCATGTTGTAATAACGATCTGCGTGGTAATTGATCTGTTCTTTAAGTTCGTCGATTCTCTGTTTCATAATATGGCCTCTCTTTACTGATTCTTAAACTCTACAGCAATGTGCTTATATATTTATAACTCATTCATCCCCTATATACGGCTTGTGTATTCCGGTCCATTACTGGAATCCTGTATCATCTGATAAAGTTCTTCGATTTCCTTATCGGTCAGTTTACGGTATGTTCCTGCTTTCAAATGTCCCAGGCGGATATTCATAATACGTACACGCACTAACCTGGTCACTTTATACCCCAGCGCTTCACACATCCTTCGAATCTGACGATTGAGTCCCTGGGTCAGAATAATGCGAAATTGCTTTTCTCCGATCTTCTCCACTTTGCATGGTCTGGTCACGGTATTTAAAATCGGAACTCCTTTTGCCATCTGCCGGATAAATTCATCCGTAACGGGCCTGTTCACCCTGACTTCGTATTCCTTTTCATGATAATTTCCCGCACGCATAATTTTATTCAGGATTTCCCCATTATTTGTCATCAACAGCAAACCCTCCGAATCCTTATCCAGTCTTCCAATAGAAAAAATCCGTTTGGGATAATGCAAAAAATCTTCTATATTATTGCTTCCCCATTTCTTCTCTGAGGTACAGATAATACCTACCGGCTTATTGACAGCCAATAATATCATCTCTTCTTCTCTGCTTACTCTTTTTCCATTGACACGGATATCCTGAATGGGCAAAACTTTCAGACCCATGGCAGCCGTCTGCCCATCCACAGTCACCTTACCGCTTTCGATCAGCCTGTCCGCTTCTCTTCTGGAACACACACCAGATTCAGCCAGAAATTTGTTCAGCCGTACCGGTTCATGTTTATCTTTCCCTGAAAATTCTTCCTGCATCCTATTTTTCATAAATATTCTAAAGCCTGCTTTCTTTCACTTTATTACATATCCTCACTATTATATGGTAATTCCAAATGAACTGCAAGTAAGATTTGAGGTTAGATGGGATGTTTTGTTGAGAAGCAGACGCTTTGTAGATGGGGCAGTGTACGAAAAGATGGGGCGTGGAGGAATTGCGTGCCCCATCTTTTCCAGATTCAGGTTGTCGCTACAAAGCTGGTTTTCTCAACTAAATATGTTCAAACTCAATTTTAAGCACATCCTCTTCATATTTTGCACCAGCTACTTCATAACCCCGCAGTTTTGGCGGAAGTATCAGATTACGCCTTTCATTTTTGATCGTAAGTGCCAGTTCCTCTCCTTTTAGTTCCAGTTCCAATTCCCGTTTATCCACAAATGGGATTGCTATTTTTAAGTAGTATTTCTCCTGCTCTTTTTCCAGGACAAATATATGCTGGACCGCCAGAACTGCCGTCGGATCCGTATCTCCGTATACCATATCCGCAGCTGTTCTGAGTCGCTCTGCCGTTCTCAATTCATGCTTTAAAAACTCCATTTCAAATACCGGAATATCAAAAAAGCTCTGTCTGATATCCTGCAGGCTGTTCTGCTGGTTTTCTATCCATTGATTAAAGTATCCCGATAAAGATGACCTGGGATACACCTTATTTACAATGATTGCATCTACATTGTAATCATACATGTGGAGATAAGCAAAATTTCTTTTTGCTTCTTTTACCACGATTTTTTCCGGGGTAGTCACGATACGCAGGCTTAGAACATCCTTATCAGACATCAGATCCTGCAGCTGTTCTATTTTGGAACACAAGATCTCTACTTCATCGAAAAGAGTCTCTTTTGGCATAGGAATCTTGGTTGTTTTTTCTACCAGCGGACCTGCTACTTTGATTGCCTTTCTCTTCATCGGCATTATTTTCCCCAGCAAGTCACCAAACATTTCGGGAAATTTTAACAGTGATATTGTCTCACCGGTAGGTGCACAGTCCACAATCAACACATCATAATTTTGCGCTTCGTATATCTCCAGAATTTTAAACAGAGAGAACAGCTCTTCAAATCCTGGAAAAACCAGCAGTTCCTCTGCTTCTATGCTTTCCCCTGATCTGGATGTCAGCAGCTTTTTCAAATAATCCTTTATATTTCCCCAGGCACGTTCGCTTTCCGCTACGGCATCGATTTCCATTGCAAATAAATGCTCCGTTATTTTCACCGGATCATTGCTGAGTTTACAATCAAAGGAGTCACCCAGGCTGTGTGCCTGGTCTGTGCTCATAATCAGAACCCGTTTTCCACTTTCCGCGATTTTACAGGCCGTTGCTGCTGCTATGCTGGTCTTCCCTACACCGCCTTTACCCGTATATAATAATATTCTCATGTTCCTTCCCCCTACTCAATGATCACTTTTTTGGTGCGTTTCGTTTTTTCTGATTTCTTCGTAAAATTATCTCCGGTGTACATATCTGCTTTTTCAGACTCGTTTTCCCGACTCCCATCTCTTTCGTCTTTACAAGATTTCGTCTCTTTTTTTCCAGCCAGATAAATTTCAACCGCACAGTCCTTTAACCAATCTCCCGCTCCGGTCCTCCAATTTTTCATCCTGTCATTTAGTTCATCCGGCAACAGCTCCTGAAATGCTTCTATTTCTAATTTCTTTGCCTGAACAATTTTTGTTATAAATGTCTTATTCATCCTCTTCCTCCTTAACAAACTGTATGTGCAGGGACTGGTCTTTCATCTTTGCGGACTGTACATAATGTCCCCGCAGAGTAGATGGCATGGGAATTGCTCTTTTAAAGTTCCCGATCTTCACAATAAGGTCCCGGCCCGCTTCATGCATTACGATTTCCTCTTTTTTCACACACGGCAGATATACCTTTAAAAGATAGCCATTCTCTGTTTTTTCATAGACTTCATTCGGTATGATTCTCTTTACTGCAAACAGATCATCTTCCTGCAGCGCATCTTCACACACCCGGTCCAGTGACGTGAGACCGTTTAAATCGATATCATACCATTTAATGGCATACACCGGGACGCTTTGGAATACCTCTTTTAATTCCTTGATATACTGCTGCTGGATCCCCAGCCATTCATCAAAAAAGGGATTATTAATATCCGTCGGCAAAACCCGGTTAATATAGAGTCCATCCACATTAAAATTATAGAGATTCAAATACATATAATTTCTCTTTGTTTCCTCCACTACCATTTTTTCCGGTATTGCCACAAGCCTTATACTGCTGATCTCCCTGTCCTTCATCAGCTCCTGCAATTCAGCCAGTTTCAAATACATTCTTTCGATATCATTCATAGCCTTTTTATCCGGCAATTGAATTTGAAAAAGCTTTTTCGTTACCGGCCGCATCACTTTAACCGCCACTTTTCCCAGTGGGAACAGTTTTTCCATATACCAGGAAAGAAGTTCCGGAAATTTCAGCAGGGAAAGCGTCTCTCCGGTAGGCGCACAGTCCACTATAATCAACTCGTACTCTTTACGATTATATATTTCCTGAATTTTTAACAGGGAAAATAACTCTTCGATTCCCGGTATCATATCCAGGTCATTCATTATATTTTCTTCCCCGCTTCCTGCCGGGAGCATATTTGCAAAAGCATTCATCATAGATGAAAAATCATGCTCCATTTCATAGGCAGGATCTATTTCCAGAGCAAATAAATGCTCAGCTACCTGCATTTCTTCTTTTCCAAGAGGCTGCTCAAATAAATCGCTTAAATTATGCGCCATGTCCGTACTTACAATTAATGTTTTTTTCCCTTCTTTGGATGCTTTCCTGGCGTGTGCCGCTGCAATGCTGGTCTTACCTACGCCTCCTTTTCCTGTAAAAATTATGATTCTATTCATAAATCTCCTTTCCCGGAAAATAGCTCCCCGGTTCAACTTATATTATTTCATTTTGTATATTCTATTTATTTCTTCGTTCGAATTATTCGAAACTCGAACTATTTATTATTTTTAAACAGAGCCGCAAAGCTCTGTTAAAATACAGTTTAACCAACATTCAATTTCAGACTACTCAATTGCAATCTTTCGGACTTTTTTCTCCTTTGGCTTTTCACCAGTTTTTTCCCTCTGGTTCAATACTGCAAAGATCTTATCTGCCATGCCAAAGAGGGTTCTCTTCTCCTCTTCCGAAAATGCAGCCATCACTCTGGTAAAATAATTTCCCAGTTCCATCATTTCGTGATACATGAAATCTGTTCCTTTTTCACTGAGTGAAATGGTTACAACCCGCTTATCCTGATCACTTCTCTCTCTGCGTACCAGATGCTTTTTTTCAAGACGGCTGATGACTCCGGTAACCGTATTAAGCGGAATGTTCATATATTCTGCTATTTCACTCATATTCACCTGTTTCTGGCGGTAAACGAACAGTAAAGCAAAGATTTCATTCTTCGAGCAGTTTAGAAACAGATCAAACCGCTGTTCCGGATAAAAAACAAATTTGCATTTATCCATTATTTCAAATACCATTTCCTCTACGGATGCCGGAAACTCACTCATAGGTAATCACTCCTTTACTTCGTTTCTCGAAGTATATTTTAATTCTACTCTCGAAGTAATAATTTGTCAAGAATTTTATATTCCAAACTTGTTTTCTGTGCTATAGTATACATAACGACGCTAAAGGAGGCCTCTTTATATGAAAGAAACCATATATACCATCCCCTTAATGGATGCATTTAATGCAAACGACGAATGTCCGTTTTGTTTTATAGAGCGAAACCTGGAACAGCATGCAATTTCTTTTATTCTTGGTTCTGCCTATATGGAAGATGACGTCCGCATGGAAACCGACAAGATCGGATTCTGCCGCCATCATTATAAAATGATGTTTGACTATGGCAACCGCCTTGGGAGTGCTTTAATACTAAGTACCCATTTCCACAAATTGAATGAAGAACTGCAGGCACAGATCAAATCATTCGCTCCCAGTAAATCATCCATGCTAAAACGTATCAAAAAAACAACCATCGAACCGGAAATCCGTAAAACAAACATTGGAGCCTGGATTACAGAAAAAGAAAATGATTGCTACGTTTGTAATCATTTTAATGATAATTATAACCGTTATCTGGATACCTTTTTTGAAATGTTAAAAAATAATCCGGAATTTGTAGAAATAGTGAAAAACAGCAAAGGTTTCTGTCTCCATCATTTTGCAGATGTCATCGAAACTGCGGAAGATAAGCTGAATGATAAACAAAAAAATCTTTATTACCCCATGCTTTTCAAACTCATGGAAGATAGTATGAAGCGTCTGGAGGAAGAAGTAACCTGGTTTACTGCGAAATATGATTACCTGAATAAGGACAAGGACTGGGGCAATTCCCGGGACAGTGTTCAAAGATGTATGCAGAAGCTGGGCGGCGGTTATCCTGCGGATCCCGTTTTCCAAAGCGATAAATAATTATAATTTTGTTTTACTAATATTTAGATATTCAAAAGGGTATTCGGAAAACTCTCCAAATACCCTTTTATCAATTTTCATATTCAACTAAAAAGTTACATTTCACAAACTTTACCGCTCAAGCAGATAGCTGCAGTCCATTTTCAAGCATTCCTGTAGATCAGCTTAATAAAACGTGCGAACCTGTTTTGTCCCAAACTTCTTTTACGTATGGCTCATCGTATAATCATAGATTGCCTGGTACGTATCATTATCATAATGAACACCATCTGCCGTGCCAAATCCATTAGTCTTTAAATACGTATAGGTATCAATATAAAGATTTGGAAAAGCTGCCTTTAGCTGCATATTAAATGGTGTAATATGCTTATTTTTTATAAGATATCCTACGGATGATGCAACCTTGTCATTAACTGGATTTACTGACATCATATAGAATTTTGTATTTGGATAACTTGCAATCAATTCCTGATACACATTGATATACTGTAAAACGGTATTGGATGCGCAGTCATTAACCCCCAGGTTAAATACCACTTTTACATATGGGTTAAAGTCCAGCTTCTTCTTAAGCTGCGTAAGCCCTGAAGACATCAGCCAGTTATAACCTTCGCCTACCTTTGCAATATACTGTGCATTTCCATCTTTGGAACCAATTACATTTTCCATTCCTACGGTTCTGGAATCACCTACAAATACATATGTATTATACTGTTTTACTCCGGAACTTCCGGCATTGTCATTGGGACCCTGATTGGTCTGTCCTGAATTACCATTTCCCGGATTCTGGTTTTCCGGCTCCTGTGGTGCCTTTGTTTTCTTTCCGTCAGCTCCCACATAATACTTCCCTGCCTTACAGTTCACGGCCATCGTACCATCCTTCTGCAGATAACGTCCATTCACCCAGCGCTTTTTAACCATAGCTCCTAAATTAGAGCTCTTTTTATCAAAATAGTACTTTTTACCACCAATCGTATGCCAGCCGGTGTACATGGCTCCTGTTGTTTTAGACAAATAATAACGCTTTCCATTTATTGTTTTCCAGCCTCTTACCAGTGCGCCTTTTTTACTGCCTGTCTCATTTAAATAATAATAAGACTTCTTATAATACTTCCAGCCTGTTGTTACATATCCACTCTTATCAAAATAGTAAATTTTATTCTTTATCTTTATCCATTTGTTTTTTGGATAAGTGCCGTTCTTATACTGAAACCATCGTCCTATGTAATTTTGTTTCCAGCTTCCTGATGTACTTTTGACTGTTTTAGCCTTTTTCACAACATTTACAGCAGCTTCCGCATTTATAGAAGTTACACTGCCTGCAAGTCCAAAAATTAATGCCAGTGTGAGTATTACAACTGAGATTTTGATTTTCTTCATTCTTTACCTCTCATGACCAATCAATTACTTGCTACCTGTAACACTATAACACAAAAAAATAGAAGTCTCAACTATTTTTTAAGAGAAACTTCTATTTTCTTACGATAATATTAAGAAATTGTATACTTTATTGCGCTTCTTTTTTGTTTTTGGAAATTAAATAATATGGTATTGCAACAAACACTGCACCGCCAATCATATTACCAATTGTTACTAAAGAAAGGTTGTAGAAATAACCGCCTATTGTAACTGCCGCATCGCCTTTATTCAGTAAACCTACGCCAATAATACTCATATTCGCTATACTATGTTCGCAGCTGCAAATCATAAATACGTAAATGCACCAAAAAACCATAATCAGCTTAGCTACTTCATTTTTTAATTTAATACTGCACCATACCGCCAGACAAACAAGGATATTACACAATATACCTCTTGTCAGCAGTTCTACCGGTCCAAGTCCCACTTTTGTTGCTGCAGTAGAAGCAAACATTTCCCCAACTGCTCCCTTCGGTACACCGGTCAGCTGAAAAACAAAAACTGATGCGATAGACCCCAGGAAGTTACCAATATAACATATAATCCATAGTTTAATTGTATTACCCCATGTTACAACTTTATTAAGAGATGCAGAGGTCATTACAAAATTATTACCAGTAAATAATTCTGCTCCGGCTGCTACCACCAGACTTAAAGCCGCTGCAAATGAGAAAGCCATTACAGCCTTCATCATCGGATCTCCCGCTTCTTTCAGAGGCGTTCCCATAACAAAGGTTACAAAGGAACCAAATGAAATGAACATTCCAGCTACCATTGAGGAAACAAAATATCCAAGAGGATTATTTTTCAACAACCCATATTTTGCTTTTCCTGAATTACAAACTGCTTGAAATTCTTCCTGAAACATAACAAATACCTCCTCTTTCCTTTAGATCCTCTATATGCAGGAAAGGTCCCCACCTTCCCTGCATATTAAATAATTAGAACAATCCGGAAATCTTTCCTGTCTCGTCTACGTCGATTCTTTCTGCTGCCGGTACTTTTGGAAGTCCTGGCATGGTCATGATCTCTCCTGTGAGGGCTACGATAAAGCCTGCTCCTGCGGAGATCTTTAAGTTACGTACTGTTACTTCAAAGTCTGTCGGTGCGCCAAGCTTTGTCTGGTCATCTGTCAGACTGTACTGTGTCTTAGCAACACAGATCGGGCAGTTCCCGAATCCAAGGTTTTCCAGTTCTTTTGCCTGCTTCTGAGCATTTGCTGTGAGAACGGCTTTCTTTCCGCCATATACTTTCTGTACGATTGCATTTAATTTATCTTCGATACTTCCTTCTAATTCATAAGAATAGTGGAATTCGCTTGGCTCTTCTACCAAACGGATTACTTCTTTTGC
>NZ_JNGB01000096.1:0-37375 GCF_001029355.1 Robinsoniella sp. RHS | reverse complement strand
CGTAGTGGTAACAGATGAAGCAGCCAGTTTAGAAGATACACTGGAGATAACCAAGTCAGAAAGCGGAATATTATGTGATTTACCGGAGCAGATGTTTGACCAGTCAAAAGATAATACCTGGGTATTTACCGGTGGAACAGATGTGGAAGGCGGTTACGGCGCAACCCAGGGAATCCGAAATTATGTGGGGCAGTTTGAAGAGTATATCCGCTGGACAAAAAATGGTGGTGTTATGGGGCGTCAGCGCTATATGATCAATACCGGGAAAGCCGGAAATACAATCGCAGATGTAAAGGATCAGTTTGAGAAGCTGGTTGGAAAATATGATCCGAGAGCGCTTGCCGTGATGGTAGGAGAAGAAGATTATCAGGCGGGAACTGAAGGGCTGGAAGCATTTAAGGCATCCCTGCAGACACTGGCAGATAAAGCACTTGGGCTGCGTGATGGCACAGGCTATCTGGTTATTCAGACACCTTATGCCCAGGCAGATGAAAGCCGGAACCAAATGGCTGCTGCTTATGCGGAGGCTGTTCATGAGGTATACGAAGGCTTTAGCGATGCACAGAAATCAAAAGTTATGGTAGCAGACTATTTTAAGAATACAGACCATGAATCATTTAAAAAGAATTGTCTGGATGAACAGGGAAAAATAAATGCATTAGGACATCTGGAAATTGCAAAACAATTTGCAAAAGTGACCTACGGTACCGCAGAAGGATTTCCGGTGAGCGAAGGAGACCTCTCTTTGAGAAAAGTTAAGACCCCTTCAACGTATTCCGGAGAAGCACCAAGGGTAACGGCATCAGATACACAGTTGACAGTAAATATCCCTGATTCGGTATTCGAAGGCATTACCGGGTGGCGTTATGAACTGCTAATTGAGGATCAGACCATAAGCGGCGGATTTATTAATAAGCAGGCAGTGATTGGCGGTCTCCCAACAGGCGCAGGCTATACGATAACTGTGAAGTCTGAAGACGGGGATACACAGCTTGCAGCCGTTACAGGAACTGTAATGCAAGGAGATGAAGGCCAGATTAAACCGGTTACGCAGACTGAGTTAAATGATCTTCAAAAACAAATGAAAGAAATTGTAGAAAATAAAAAACCTGCAACCTGGTTATTCGTAGGTGACAGCATAACCCACGGCGCCCTGCACACAAAAGGCTATGATTCCATCCATCAGACATTTGAAAAATATTTAAAAGATGAACTGGGCAGAAAAGATGATGTGGTAATTAATACGGCTGTATCAGGTGCAACCACAGCGGAGCAGGAGGAAAATTCCAACGAAAGACTGGATAAATACAATGCAGATGTTGTAATCGTCATGCTTGGAACGAACGATGCTTCAAATGAAACGGTTCCAATAGACCGCTATAAAGCAAATCTGGAAAGTATCGTAGATAAAATACATGACAAAGGTGCTGTTGCCGTATTACGGACACCAAACCCGCTCAGGCCGGAAGCCGGAAACAGGGCGGTAAATCTTCCAAGATATGCGGAAGTAATACGCACCGTTGCAGCAGAAAAAAATGCACTGCTAGACGATCATTTTACAGAATGGAGCAAAGAATTAGAAACAAGAGCGTATTTGTGGCAGAATACCTACTGGAACAATGATACCATTCATCCCAATCCAAATGGCCAGTTGAATATGGCGCAGTCGTTGATCCGGGCATGCGGGTTATATAATGAAACCAGCCCTATCTGCAATCTGTCATACGAACTTCCCCATACGGAGGAGCAGAGTGACAAAGCAATAGGAGCAGTTGCATCCGGAGACAAAATTGCAGTTGATATTAAAGTTCTGGAAGAAACTTATGGTAGTACCTTTGGGGTAACTAAAATCCAGGCTGTCTGCGATGGTAAAACATATGCTGCCTCTTCAAAAAAAGGGGAAAAGATGATAACACTTCGAAATTTACCCGTAAATAAGACGTATCAGGTTACGGTAAAGGCAGACTTGCTGGAAACCAGTAAATCAGTTACGTTTCAAACAGAAACAGTAGAATTGAAAGAAGGGGAAGTGGTAATCGGACTTGGCTTTTTGGCTGCAAAGCTCACAGACCTGACACCGTCCGCATTGGCTGGGACGTTCTATGTCAGTGCGCTGGCACCGGAAGGAACACCTGAATATAGTCTTTGCCAGGGAGAAAAGGATACCGATAATCATAAGTTCGTCATTGAAGGCGACCAGTTAAAAGTAAAAGAAACATTGACAGAAGGCAATACCTATTCGGTAAGGGTAAAAGCAAGTATCGGAGAAATCTCGGAAGAACAGGTATTTACAATCAAAGCCTTAGGCAGGTATCTGATCATTGATGAAGGCAAAATGGAGATTGAGAGCGGACATCCAATTGATCTTACAGGAAAATATATTGAGAAAATAAAAGATTTAGAGGAAGGAACACTTTTTGTAGATTTTACTTCTGCAAATGCATCTATTCAGTCCCTGTTCAGCGTTTCACTGGGGGATGATACCGCAACTGCCGCCCAGAATACCCATATGCATGTTTATACCAGCGGGGAAAACCTGGGTGTGGAAATCCGAAATCAAAAGGGAGATCCTGTATTTGATTACAAAGGGGCGGAATTACTAAAAACAGGAGTAATCAGAATTGGTGAACAGAATAAAGTGATTTTCCGGGCAGATAAAGAGAAAGGAAGCTATCAGCTCTTTGTAAATGGCAAGCTGGAATTCGAACTTGCAGCATCCGTCCTTGGAGGGTATAAATATCTGTCTGATATGCCTCATCTGAATACCGTAACGATTGGTGCTACCATGCGAGGCGGTGCTGTGAAATATACCTATGCAGGCAGTATGGAAAAACTGCAATATTATGGGGTACCGCTGAATGAAGAAACATGTAAGTCTATGACTAAAGTGGAAGGATATGAACAGTTAGACCCACCATTCCACTCAAATGATGCGACCGGTTCTTCTTATTTCAGAATACCGGCTATGCTGACAACTATGCAGGGAACCGTTATTTCAGCCATTGATGCGAGGTTTGGAGGAACCCAGGATGCTCCGAATAATCTGGATACCGCAGTCAGTACCAGCACGGACGGCGGCAGAAGCTGGTCAGAGGGAATACTTCCATTCCATTTTGATGACTTTGCAGATAATGGTCAGATATTTAAAGAAGGATCCTCTGTTTCAGTTGCAGGAAGCGCAGCATTTATCGATCCGGCACTCTTAGAAGACCGCACCATCAATTCCAATGGAAGAATTTTTATCTTAGTGGATGCATTCCCAAGTGCAACCGGCACCTTGTCAGCACAGAAAGGCAGTGGTTATACGCTGGTAGATGGTAAGAAATATCTGAAGCTAAAGAAAGCAGGAGAGACCGAATATAATTATACCGTTCGGGAAAATAATGTAATTTACGATCAGAACGGAGCACCTACGGAATATTCATTAAACGGAAATTTTGAAGTACTTAAAAATGGTGAGCCGTTAACTGTAAAACAAAAGGATATTGAATACAATAATGATACTATTACAACAGTTACGACGGATCAGGATGTAGCTATGAATGTGATGTATGACACATCTGTCTTCCAGGTTCTGAGGACCTCTTATCTCTATCTGAAATACAGTGATGATCAGGGAAAGACATGGTCAGATCCTGTGAATTTAAATGGCATGGTGAAGACGGAAGACATGGGATTCTTAGGTGTAGGACCAGGCAGAGGAATACAGATTGTAGATGGAGAACATAAGGGACGGCTGCTATTCCAGGTCTATGAATATGTAAATGGAGATCAGTGGTGTCATACCATTTACAGCGATGATCATGGCGAAACCTGGAAGCTGGGTGGAAGCCCGCAATTTGACCGGGCAACCGTAGGTTCCATGAGTGAATCCCAGTTAATTGAACTTCCAGGCGGTACCCTGCAGGTATTTGCAAGAACAGTCAAAAGCAGAATTGCCACCGCCTACAGCAAAGACGGAGGAGAGACATGGACAAACGGAGCGTTAGATGACAGGCTTCTGTTGGCAAGCGGTTCCGGATGCCAGCTGTCCGTAATCAATTATGATGGTTATATAGATGGAAAACGTGCAGTCATTTTATCCGCACCTGTAGAGTCCTCCAGAAGACACGGCGTAATCCGTATCGGTTTAATAAATGATGACATATCGAAAGGGGAGGAATATCCGGAAATTGACTGGAAATACCAGTATGATGTGACGAAAACAGGAGTTTATTTTGCATATTCCTGCCTGACCCAGCTGCCAAACGCAGATGTGGGGATCTTGTATGAGCAGGGGAATACGAGACAGTTCCTGGATAAAATCAGGTATAATACGTATTCTGTAAGTAAACTGACACAGGATGCCTATGAATCTCAGATATTGGCAGGCACTCAGAATGCGGCAGGCGGAAAAACTTCCATATCCAAACAAAATGATACTTATACCATTCATGCAGATGCTAATGAAGGTTACGAATTTGTCAGATGGACGTTAGACAAAGCAGAAGTCAGCACAGAAGCAGACTTTGCCTTCCAGCAGGGCGGGGAAACTGCATTTGCAGGCAAGACGCTGCACTTTATGGCAGAGTTTCAGGAAGCCGTAAATCCCCCAACCGAGACATTTACCGTCCGTTTCCTTGGAAAAGATGGGAATTTGTTAAAGGCTCAGAATGTGGAAAAAGGCAAAGATGCCACAGCGCCAAACCCGCCTGAGATAGAAGGATATGAATTTATCGGATGGGACAAAGACTATTCGAATGTACAGAGCAATCTGGTTGTCATGGCAGTGTATAAGGAAATTGCTGTCCCGTCTGTAAAATATACCGTAAGATTCTTAGACCGGGACGGAAAACTTCTGAAAGAAGAAACCGTGGAGAAAGGCAAAGATGCCACAGCGCCAAATCCGCCTTCCATAGCAGGTTATACATTTATGGGGTGGGATAAAGCTTATACAAATGTGCAGGGAAACCTGGTTGTGAAAGCAACGTATCAGAAGAATCCGGTAAAAGTGGAGAAGATTACACTGAATAAGAAGGATATACGTCTTGCTAAAGGGAAAAAGGTAAAACTCACTGCAAAGGTGTCCCCTTCCAATGCGGATGAGAAAGCGGTAATGTGGACATCTTCCAATGAAAAAGCAGCCGTTGTGGACAGCAAGGGCAGAATAACGGCAAAAGCACCAGGAACAGCGGTTATTACAGCCGAGTCAAGAGACGGCAGCAATGTGAGTGCCAGCTGCAGGGTAAGGATTGGCTATGGGATAACCTACAAATTAAACAAAGGCAAAAATGCCACATCCAATCCATCAGTTTTCCTGACAAATGAAACCACAAAATTAAAAAAAGCAGCAAGAAAAGGATACACGTTTGCAGGATGGTATACCGATAAGAACTATAAAAACAAAATAAAGGAAATAAAGAAAGGAACGAAAAAGAATATTACCGTATACGCCAAATGGAAAAAGATCAGCGTTGACAGGGTAAAATCCCTGACGTTAAAAACTTCGGGAAAAGACAGAATACGGGTAAGATTTGGAAAAACCAGCGGGGCAGATGGATATCTGGTTAAATATAGTACCAGTAAAGATTTCAGGAAATCTATGACCAGGGTACGCACAGGCAGAACAAATCCGCTGATCCAAAATCTCAAGACCGGCAGGACTTATTATGTAAAAGTAAGGGCATACAAAATTGATTCTGCAGGAAAGAGAGTTTTTGGAAAATACAGTTCCGTTGAGAAAATAAGGTTAGAAAATAAGTAAGTGACAGAAAAAGCGTCTATTGCCGGCGTGCTAAAGCGCCGGCAGAGACGCTTTTTCTGGTTCACACGGATACAGGCTTATGGAAAAAAACTTATCATTAAGTGAACGTAAATATCATAGCAATATCTGGTCAAATATGGTATAATGCTTCACGGATATGGTGAATATAATAAATAAGATGCGGCATTTAAATTTTCGTGTTGCCGTAATACCGTGTAGGGCATTGTAAGATGCATAACCGGTAGGAAGACAGTGAGGGAATATGTTTACAGAAGCATTACGAGAAGCATTTTTTGATAGTATACAGATGCTGCCATTTTTATTTGCAGCTTTTTTAATTTTAGAAGCAGTAGAACATTACTCCAGTGGATTTATGAAAAAAACCCTTTATAAGGTAGGCAAAGCAGGACCGGTAGCAGGCTCAGTTCTGGGTTGTATTCCCCAGTGCGGATTTTCTGTTATTGCAGCAAATCTGTATTCCGGAGGAATCATCACACTGGGAACGCTGCTGGCAGTCTTTATCGCTACATCCGATGAGGCGATCCTGATCCTGATGGGCAATCCCGGCAGAGGAACCGATATTCTCAATTTAATTATAACGAAGATCATAATAGCAGTTGTTGCTGGATATGGAGTAGACATTTTCTTTCGAAGCCGAAGCGAAGGAAAGAAGGAAATCGGGGAAATCTGTGACCACTGCGGCTGCCATGAAGGGCATGGCGGAATTTTAATGCCGGCCCTGCGCCATACGGCAAAAATATTTCTCTATGTATTGGTGTTTAATTTAGTTCTGGAAGTTGCATTGGACTGGATTGGTGCCCAGAGGCTTTCCGAATATCTACTAAAAGATTCCCTGATTCAGCCTTTCATAGCGGCACTGATTGGTATGATACCAAATTGTGCCTCATCGGTTATACTGACCGAGCTGTATTTAAGTGGTGCAATCAGTTTTGCATCCGTCGTATCCGGGCTGTGTACCGGGGCGGGAATTGGTCTGGTAGTGTTATTAAAAATGAATCATAACCCCAAAGAAAATTTGAAAATCGTTGGACTGCTGTACGGAATTTCGGTTGTGGCAGGTGTGGTTATTCAGGTGTTTGGAGGATTATTTTAGTATTAACGCAGTCGTAAATATTTTTGAGGTCACAGAGCATTACACACGCTCTGAAGATCTGAATGGAGGTAAGTATGAAAATCACCTATATACATCACAGTTCATTTTTAGTTGAAGGTTCGGAGTTTTATCTATTGTTTGATTATTTCCAGGGGAAAGTCCCGGATTTATCAGAAGAAAAGCCCCTTTATGTATTTGCAAGCCATCGGCATGGAGACCATTTTTCCAGGGTGATTTTTGAACTTGAAAAAGTTCATCCTAATATCTGCTATATTCTTTCATCCGATATCAAAACGAAGCAGGTTCCGGCAGAATTCCTTTCCAAAACAACTTTTCTGGGAAAAAACATGGAAGAAAGGATAGGAGATCTTGTGGTAGAAACCTTTCATTCCACGGATGAAGGCGTTGCATTTCTTGTAACCGCCGGTGGAAAGACCATTTATCATGCGGGGGATTTAAATGACTGGACCTGGACCTTGGAGCCGGATGACTGGAATGAAAAAATGCGCAGAGTCTATCGGAAGATCGTAGACGGAATAAAAGATAAAGAAATTGATGCTGCATTTCTCCCGCTGGATGGAAGACAAGAAGGGGAATTTTATCAGGGTATGGATTATTTTTTAAGAACCGTACCGGATGTAAAAGCAGTATTTCCCATGCATTTCTGGGAAGATTACAGTGTGATCAAACGAATAAAAGA
Source organism: Robinsoniella sp. RHS (assembly GCF_001029355.1). Lineage (NCBI taxonomy): Bacteria > Bacillati > Bacillota > Clostridia > Lachnospirales > Lachnospiraceae > Robinsoniella > Robinsoniella sp. RHS. The sequence goes on along the minus strand of NZ_JNGB01000096.1, from coordinate 29,818 downwards.
AATGAAAGAGTCAGAGAATTACCGTTCTAAAATATACGATATCGCCTATGAAGGACAGGAATTTCTGATTGATTAGGATTGGCCTTTAAGATTTTGCTAATCAGGGGGATAGATATGGTAAGATTACAGGACATTGCAGATATGGTGGGGGTGAGCCGGACAACGGTTTCCAATGTATTGCATGGGAAAACGAAAAAAGTGTCACCAGAAACAATTCAGAAGATTACAGCGCTATTAAAAGAAGCAGAATATGTTCCAAATATGGGCTCCCTGATACTGACCAATCAGAAGTCAAAACTTATCGGACTTGTGATCGGATATGAAAAGGCCCATGGGAATACGGCTATCGGAGATCCTTTTGTCAGCGAGATGACTGGGGCATTACATGAAATAGTGGAACGCCACGGCTATTATTTGATGCTGATCGGCGGTGAAAATCAGGAAAACGTAATTAATATAGCGTCCAGATGGAATGTGGATGGGCTGATTCTGTTTGCTTATTCGGAAAAAGATTATCTGAAGCTGCAGAAAAAGTTAAATAAACCGATGGTAACAATTGATATCTATCAGGACAAATCCCATGATATGGTGAATATTGGAATCGATGATTTTCACGGAGGATATCTGGCTGGAAAATATCTGCTGGATATGGGATACCGTGATCCCCTCTATCTGGCGGAGTACGAGGAAAATGCAGATGCATACCGCTGGATGGGAATGCAAAAAGCATTGGAGGAAGCAGGGGTTTTATGCATGGATAACAGGCGCATTCTGCTTTCTCATTATGAAACGGTGCGCCTTTGTACATACCGGGAGATGATGCCCCGTTTCCTTAAAGCACAGGCTCTTTTCTTTGCTGCGGATTATCTGGCAGTGGAATTTATAAATGAATGCCATGACAGGGGCATTGGAATACCGGACCAGATCTCGGTGGTTGGATTTGATGATAATATGCTTGCCAGAGTGGTACGTCCCAAGCTGACAACGGTACGGCAGGAAAACAGAAAAAAGGTGGCACTGGCATTTGAACGTCTCCTTCAGGTAATGGAAAATAAAACAGTGGAAAATAAAGATACCCGGCTGCCGGTTAAACTGGTAATCCGGGATTCCGTCCGGGACAGATCCGGGAAATAAATGTTAAAACAGTTTACTGTAATAGAAATCTGATGTGCCCCCAATAAGTTGGACTTTGTGATTTGACTTATTGGGGGCAGTTCCATGTTATGGCAGGCTGTTTTTTGATTTTGTCGTTTTGTATAATATGCATAATGAAAATAATAAAGTATTGTTATAATATATAGTTTCGCACGAAACCTATTGACGCTCCAGCATTTCCGATGATATGATGAAATCAGAAAAAAGTAAACTGTACAATTATGAGTCAATAGATGGAGGAAAAACATGAAACAGTGGTGGAAAGAAAGCGTAGTTTATCAAATTTATCCAAGAAGCTTTGCTGATAGCAATGGAGATGGAATCGGAGATTTAAATGGAATAACGGAACACCTGGACTATCTGCAGGACCTGGGCGTTGATGTAATCTGGCTCTCACCGGTCTATCAGTCCCCAAACGATGATAATGGATATGATATTTCTGATTATCAGGCGATCATGAGTGACTTTGGAACCATGGAGGATTATGACAGGATGCTGTCTGAGGCTCATAAACGCGGAATAAAAATCGTTATGGATCTGGTGGTAAACCATACTTCCGATGAGCATCAGTGGTTTGTAGAAAGCAAAAAGAGCAAAGATAACCAGTACCGTGATTATTACATCTGGAAAGAAGGTAAAAACGGCAAAGAGCCGAATAACTGGGGCGGATGTTTTGGAGGTTCTGCATGGGAATATGATAAAGAAACGGATATGTATTTCCTGCATTGCTTTTCCAAAAAACAGCCGGATCTCAACTGGGAAAACCCACAGGTTCGTAAGGAAGTATTCGATATGATGTCCTGGTGGTGCGAAAAAGGAATCGATGGCTTCCGTATGGATGTAATCAGCATGATTTCTAAGGACCCGGCATTCCCGGATGGTGAAGTGAGAAACGGACTTTATGGAGACAATGGCCCATTTGTATGTAATGGACCTCATGTACATGAATATCTCAGAGAGATGAATCAGGAAGTATTGTCTAAATATGATATTATGACCGTTGGTGAAGCAGCAGGTGTTACCATAGAGGAAGCAAAAAAATATGCCGGAGAAACAACCGGGGAATTAAACATGGTATTTCAGTTTGAACATGTGGAACTGGGAGACCACAGAATCGGAAAATGGTCTGCAAAAGAGGTACCTTTAAAAGATTTGCGGGAAGCAATGAACAGATGGCAGATTAATCTGGAAGGAAAGGCTTGGAACAGTTTATTCTGGGATAACCATGACCAGCCAAGAGCCGTATCCAGATTTGGCGATGACAGTCCTATGTACCGTGAAGTATCCGCAAAAATGCTGGCTACCTGCCTTCATATGATGAAAGGAACTCCATATATTTACCAGGGTGAAGAACTGGGAATGACAAATGCATACTTCAGCAAGTTAGAAGACTATCGTGATATTGAAAGCATCAATGCTTATCATGAATATACCGAGAATGGTCTTGCCGGCAAAGAAGAAATGATGAATTGCTTAAAAGAAATCAGCCGTGACAATGCCAGAACCCCTATGCAGTGGAACACGAAAGAGAATGCAGGGTTCACGACAGGTACGCCATGGATTAAAGTTAATAAAAATTACCTGGAAATCAATGCGGAAGCTGAAATGGCAGAGAAAGACAGTGTATATAACTACTATAAAAAACTGATCCGCCTGAGAAAAGAAAATGAGATCATGGTTCATGGCAGATTTAATCCGCTTTTGGAAGAGGACGATCACATTTATGCTTACGAAAGGCTTTGGGAAGGTGAAAAAATTGTAGTCGCATGTAACTTTACAAAAGAAGTTCAGGCATGTGATTTGTTCCGGGGATTAGAAGATGGCAAGGAGTTAATATCTAATTACAAAGAGCATAAAACCGGTGTACTTCAGCCTTATGAGGCAATTGCAGTTTTGTGCAAAGCATAAGTTAAAGGAAAGTCATTAATATAAATGTTTAAAATGTAATATTCAAGATAAAACAGAATCGATAAATATTTAGATATAACAAATTAGATTCATATAAAAGCAGTAAAAAGCTATCAAATCACGTAAGATTTGATGGCTTTTTTATCGGTTAAAACAAAAATTAAAAAAAATGTTATGATATTGATAGAATTTACCTAAGCCAATACGAAATAATAAGTGTAACAGGTAATACGTAAGCTTACCTGACCGGTCAGAAAAAATATATGGAAGATCAATTGTTTCATATATCATATTTAAATAGTATTACAGGAGCATGTTTGCATTTAAAACCGAATCGTACATTTCGGACACGGCAATTATAAAACACGTTCTGGCAAGCTTGCAATAAATCCATGGGGGAAAAAATGAAAATAAGAGAAGACAATTTTATTGAACAATTAAAAAAAAGAAACGAAAAAGCTCTTATGTATATCATAGACCAGTATGGAGGACTTTTAAAGTCTGTGATTGGAAAACACATGTATGCTTTGAAAGATTATCAGGAGGAATGTTTAAATGACGTTCTCTTAGGGATCTGGAATAATATTTCTTACTTTGAGAAAGAAAAAAATACCTTTAAAAACTGGGCGGCAGGAATTGCCAGATATAAAGCAATTGATTATCTGAGAAAATATGCCAAAGACCTGGAAAATTCAAACTGGGAGGATGTCGTCATTGTAAAAGAAGATGAGGCAATTCAAAAGACAGTGGAACAGGAAATTTCAGATGAACTGGAACTGATGCTGTCCTGCCTGTCACCGGAGGACCGGGAATTATTTCTAAAGTTATATGTAGAAGAGCAGGAAATGGACGAAATTAGTGAAGAAACAGGATTGAAAAAAGCAGTTATTTATAATCGTGTATCCAGGGGTAAGAAGAAAATAAGAGCTTTATTTTCAGATGGGAAAGGAGCAGATATCATATGAATAAAAACATATATGAGTTATTAAATGAAGTAGAGACAGATTTGAATGAATATTCAGACGAACATTTAACGGAAATAGAAAATAAGAGAATAAAGAAGAAGGTGATTCATAATATGAAAAAGAAAAACAGTGGAAAGAAAATAGTGGCTGCTGCATGTGTCTGCCTGTGCGCGGTTGGTCTGGCAGCAGGTCCGTTAAAAGGGGAAGTACAGGCTGCAATGAAATATGTGTCTTATACGATTGCAAATTCACTTGGAATTCAGAAGGATTTATCCCCTTACGAAAGTGTATTGAACCAGTCCGTAAGCGATGATGGAGTGACTATTACATTAAATTCAGTTATCCTGGATGAGAATGAGCTGGTAGTTTCTACTTCAGAAGTTTACGACCGTGAGCTAAAAGAGAATGATATGAGTACGATTAGCGGCAGTATCTATATCAATGGAAGAGATGTAAGCACAGGTGCAAGCGGGGGAACAGCGCTGGCAGACCCGCATACCATGCAAAGTGTAATGCATTATGATATTGAAGGACTCGACACCAGCGGAAAACTGGATTTTGAATTAGTATTCAGTGACCGTGAGGGCGGTGGTAACTGGGAATTTGCATTTGAGGCGGATGGAAGTAAGTTAAGTATCGATACATTCCGACGGGCGCTTGATAATAGTTTTGAACTCCCGGATGGTACCCAGGTTACTTTAAGTGAATTTACCAACAACGCATTGGGAGAAAAAATATACTTCACATATAATACGGATCGCTGCGAATATGATATGAAACTGGAAGGTACGGATGATCTGGGCAATGAAATCAGCTTCTATCTCTCTAGGGCAGGCAGCGGCAGGGGACGCTTCAACATTGATGATTTAAGACCTCATATCGGAGAAAATGCATCTTCCGTTACACTGACGCTTTATGCGGTAGCTTTTCCAAAAGAAAGCGGAAAAATGAGTAACGATTTTGAACAGGTTGGCGAACCTTTTACAATTGAATTAAAGTAATAATACTGAAAATGGAGGCTGCAGACTGCAGCCTCCATTTTGTCGAAATTTAAATAAAAAAATATTGAAATACTACTTGACAAAACGAACTGTAATTGATATTATTACAGTATCAACTGTAACTAACAAGATAACAGATAGATAAAAGAGAAGGTGGGAGGGAATGTGACCAGCGAATTTACAGTGGCAGTCCATGCGATAGTTTTTCTTAATCATAAAAAAACGATTTTAGCCAGTGATGTACTGGCAGAAAATGTCTGTACCAACCCAGCCAGAATACGGAAAGTTATGGCGAAGCTAAAAAAAGCCGGGCTTGTTGTAACCAAGGAAGGTATCGAGGGTGGATATTATTTTGATCAGGATCCAAATGCCGTAAATCTGCAGCAGATTTGTGATGCGTTGGATACCAAGATCGTTTCATCCGGATGGCGTTCGGGAAATTCCTGCTTGAAATGTTTGATAGCTTCCGGAATGGCGGATATTATGGATGAGATCTATGAGGATCTGGATGATGCTTGTAAAAAGCGCCTGAGTCAGATCTCCATACAGAATATTGATGACAAAATATTTAAATCAAAACCCGCACTTTAATGGCAGAATGAAACTTTGCAACAAAGAATAAAATCACAAATATGAGAGATAATACAATAAAAAAAGGAGTAATAGCTTATGAGTCTTATTAAAACAAATGAATCTAGCTTTGAACAAGATGTTTTACAGGCACAGGGACCTGTATTAGTTGATTTTTATGCTGACTGGTGTGGACCATGTAAAATGGTAGGTCCGATCCTGGAGCAGATTGCAGATGAGGATACATCTGTAAATATCGCTAAAGTTAATATAGATGAGAATCCAAATCTGGCTGCAAAATACAAAGTAATGTCCATTCCTACCTTAATGGTATTCCGCAATGGACAGCCGGAGAAGCCAATGGTTGGAGCCGGATCAAAACAACAGATCCTGAACTTAATCGGTTAAACCTAAATTTAAAAATAAATATATAATGAAGAACAGACAGTCCTTTTCACAGTATTTGATTGTAAAGTCATACTGAGGTGCCGGGAACGGCAAAGGAAGGTCTGTTTTTTTGCGTTTTTTAAGGGGTACAGGCTTTGAACTTTAAGAAAATTTTACAAGAACTTTACAAAACTTCGGATTACATTTTACATAGTTATGATAATCTGGCTTTATAATAAAAATTTTACAGGTTTAAGGGAGAAAACGTATGAATAGTACATTGCAGACGATTTTTGGTCTATTGGGTGGTTTGGCACTATTTATTTATGGTATGAACATGATGAGCGAGGGACTTCAGAAAGCCGCCGGAGAAAGAATGAAGATGATTCTGGGATTTCTGACAAAGAATCCGGTGCTTGGAGTTCTGGCCGGAGCTCTTGTAACAGCAGTTTTGCAGAGCAGCAGTGCAACGACAGTAATGGTAATTGGTTTTGTAAGTGCAGGTCTGATGACATTGCCCCAGGCAATTTCTGTTATTCTGGGTGCTAATATCGGAACAACGATGACAGCCCAAATAATTGCTTTTGAAATTAATGATTACATATGGCCGATTGTATTTATCGGGTTCGTGATTTTCTTCTTCTCAAAAAAAGAAAAAGTAAAGAGTGTAGGTCAGACTATCTTTGCATTTGGTTTACTATTTGTAGGAATAATAACAATGGGTGACGTAATGAAGCCATTAGCTGCCAGTCCGATCTTTACAGATATGATTGCAAAAGTATCTGAAATACCGGTGCTGGGTGTATTGCTGGGAACGGTTATGACTCTGGTAGTACAGAGCAGCAGCGCAACCATTGCAGTTTTACAGAATTTTGCAATTCAGCCGGGAGCGGATGGAGTTACCAGTGTTATCGGACTTGCAGGTGCGATACCGATTCTTCTGGGTGACAACATCGGTACTACAATAACAGCACTTCTGGCATCGGTAGGGCAGTCCAGGAATGCCAAACGTACCGCAGTGGCACATAGTGTATTTAACATAAGCGGAAGTCTGGTGTTTATCTGTATCATCCCATGGTTTGCAAAATTCGTACAGTGGATTTCACCAAAAGGAAATGAAGTTGATGTAATTTCGAGACAGATCGCCAATGCCCATACAACCTTTAATATTGCGAATACGTTAATCTGGCTTCCTTTAATCTGGCTTATGGTTAAGATTGTAATGTGGATTATTCCCGGTAAAGATGATAATGAGGCAAGAGAAAATGAGCCGATGTTTATTGATTCTACCATTGTGAATCAACCGGTATTTGCCCTGCATCTGATTCGTAAAGAAGTAATCCATGTAGCCCAGAACGTCAGGACAGTACTATTGGATTCTAAAAATGCATTTATTAATAGAGATGAGAATGCTTTGAAACAGGCAGAACATATGGCTGAGATGATTGATTCTGTACAGAAAAAGGCAGTGAAGCATATGTCAGGTCTGATGGCTGACGGGGTACTGACAGAAGATCAGGCAAGACAGACGGCATCTTACATGTATGTTCTGGGAGAATCGGAGCGCATGGCACAGAACGGACTGTATATCGCCCGGGCGTCCAGGAGTAAGCAGGAAAAAGGATTCCGATTCTCAAAAGATGCCGTGAAAGAAATTCAGGTGACTATGGAAAGCATCAGTGAGATGCTTGATAATTGTATCAATACGCTTCAGACAGGCAATATCGAAAATGCAGGCAATGTTATATTACAGAAACAGGATATTCTTTCATTAGAGGTGCGTTTACTGAAGAATCATATGGATCGTTTGAAAAAAGGAAAGTGCAGTCCGGATTTCACGGTAGAATTTACAGCAGTGCTGCATAGTCTTGAACGCATGGGAAATAACTGTATGAGTATAGCCGAAGTATTAACAGAGGATTTAGACCTTAGTCATGATATACAGGATATAAAAGAACTGGTAAATGGAAATGGACAGCCGACTTCGGTCGCTGTATAGTCAGTCTGGAAAGGACGAAAATGGGAAAGCAATATTCCTATTTCCGTCCTTTTGTGCAGTCTCTCAGTTTTTGAGTATAATCTCAAACATAATTTGTTTAGTGAAATTATATAAATCCTAAGTGGAATTCACAGGGAAATAATATAAATAATATCTGAAATGATGAAAAAAAAAATTCAGGCAAATAACGTTTGACACCCAATACAGCAAAGAATATAATATAAATATCTTGAAACGGGTTTCAAAGTGATGACATGGAGGTTCTGTATATGGTAAGTATTCGTGATGTGGCAAAAATAGCGGGAGTTTCTCCGGCTACGGTATCCAGAGTTATGAATGAAACAGCAAATGTAGATGAGGAAAAGAGGCAGAGGGTTTTAAATGCAATACAAGAAACCGGTTTCAAACCAAATGAAGTAGCCCGTTCCCTTTTTAAAAGGTCTTCCCGGATTATCGGAATGATCGTTCCGAATATAGAAAATCCATTTTTCAATGAACTGGCAAAGGCTATTGAAGAGGAAAGCTATCGGCGGGGATATCGTTTAACCCTTTGCAATTCGAATAATGATCTGGAGAAAGAAAAGAAGAATCTGAGTTTACTGGACCGGATGAATGCAGATGGTATTATTCTAATGACAAACCAGGAGAAGATGGAGAACGAGGTGCACAAATGCAGGATACCGGTTGTGATGATCGACCGGCAGCTAGAAGGAGGCGGGGAAAGTGCCTGCATTCAGTCCGATCATTATACTGGAGGCAGGATAGCAATGGAATATCTGATATCCTGCGGCTGTGAGCATATCGTGCATATGAGAGGACCGCTCAAGTTTTCCAGTGCACGGCGGCGTTATCAGGGATATCAGGATGTCTGCCGTGAAAGAGGGCTGCAGGAATCGGTTATTGACTGCAGGTATGATTATGAGGATGGACTGAACAAGGCAAGGGAGATTCTGGAAAAGTTTCCGCAGACAGATGGTATTATTGCCGCGAATGATATGGTAGCTATTTCTGTATATAAGGTTCTGATAAGAGAGGGATACCGTATTCCTCAGGACATACAGCTTATTGGATTTGACAATATCAGTCTCAGCAGGTTAGTGACACCGGAGCTGACAACAGTATCCCAGCCCATTGGTGAAATGGGAAAGGCAGCTGTGGAAGCATTGATTCGTGCGGTAGAAGGAAAAGAGGCTATAAAGAAAATATTTGAAGTGAAGCTGATAAAAAGGGAAACAACGTTAAATACGTCTAATGAAATTTAAAGAGTGCAGAAAAGGAGAATAGTATGAAAACAGCAGTAGTAGGGAGCATTAATATGGACATGACGGTAACAGCAGAGCGTATTCCGTTAAAAGGAGAGACCTTACGCGGGGAAGATGTACACTATATACCCGGTGGGAAAGGCGCGAACCAGGCTGTAGCTATGGCAAAGCTGGGAGCTCAGGTTGAGATGTTCGGATGTGTGGGAGACGATGATGCAGGAGCAGCCTTGCTTGAGAATCTCCAAAACGCAGGGGTCATTACAGATCATATAAAAGTCATACCTGACGTATCAACCGGGCTGGCATTGATTACGGTAGGTGAAAATGACAATACCATTATCGTTGTTGCCGGAGCAAATAATTGCGTGGATCGGGAATATGTGGATCAAATTCTGGATGAACTGCGGAAATGTGATATTGTACTGCTTCAGCATGAGATTCCGCAGGAAACGATTGAATACGTCATAGAAAAATGTTATGAAAGTCAGGTGAAAATTGTCCTGAACCCAGGTCCGGCAAGACCTGTCAGAAAAGAGATTCTGGATAAGGTTACCTACCTGACTCCAAATGAACACGAGGCAGTCATATTATTTGGAGATGAAATGACTACCGGGGAACTGTTGAAGAAATATCCGGAAAAGCTGATTATTACCCAGGGCAGCAGAGGCGTAGCAACTTGCCTGAATTCAGGAGAGATCCTGGTAGTACCGGCAAGAAAAGCAAACGTCGTTGACACCACCGGAGCCGGCGATACTTTAAACGGGGCATTTACCGTTGAAATTGCCAGTGGAAGTGATATAAAAAATGCACTGCAGTTTGCCAATACAGCTGCCAGTCTGTCAACAGAGAAGTTCGGAGCCCAGGGGGGGATGCCATGCCGAAGTCAGGTGCTGGATGCTATGAAGGAGATGGAAGTTTGAAAGTTTCTTTCAAACTGCTTATTAAAACACTGGTGGTCAGCGATATGCAGGAGGTATAAAGATGAAAAAGCATGGAATTTTAAATAGCGATATCTCAGAAGTATTATCCAATATGGGGCATACAGATTTAATCGCAATCGGAGATTGCGGACTGCCCATTCCCGATGGAATAAGGCGAATAGATTTAGCATTAAGTTTCGGACATCCTGGATTTATGGAAGTATTAAAAGTAGTATCAGAAGATATGAAAATAGAAAGACTGATTTTGGCAGAGGAGATCAAAGATAAAAATCATGAGATGCTGTTGGAAATTGAAAAATTATTTGCTGATCAGCAAGAGGGTCCGGAACTCGTGTTTATATCCCATAGTGACTTAAAAGACAGAACAAAATCCTGTAAAGCGGTGATACGTACCGGCGAGATTACGCCATATGCAAATATTATTTTACAGTCGGGATGTATTTTTGCTTGATAGAGCTCTAATTCGGGGCAAATATGCCGCAAAGTGGGGTGTGCAGATGGCAGGAATGAATTTTCAAACAGGCTTTAGAACAGCCAGTCACAACAAAAGGATGAGTTAACTTTTCATAGGACTGGCTGTTGCTTGTTTACAGATATCTTATTTTTCTTTATGCATTTGGGCAAATACCGGTATGTACATAAACAGGGATAGCAGCATGAAACCAATGCAGATGACGATCAGTACGTTTGCTGCGGCCAAAGGGATGCTTGGAAAAAGGAAAAGTATGAACATAATGACATACAGTACTGCTGTACATACTTTACCAAACCACATAGCACCATTTAGCATCTTGCCCTTTCTCAGCAGCAGAATTCCCATGATGCCCATAAAACCTTCTTTTATAATGAAGAGAATTAAGAGAGGCATCATCCACTGAAAACGAAATACAAGGCAGAGTGCCATAGCCCCCTGAGTCAGCTTATCTGCAATGGGATCCAGTGCTTTGCCTAAAGGGGTAATCATATGAAAGCGTCGGGCTATTTTCCCGTCAAACATATCGGTTAATCCGGAGACTGCTACAATGATGGCGGCTATTCTGTAATCAGTTATGCTGTCAGCAGTAATGTAGCGCCATACGAAAACCGGTATCAGGATGATACGGAAATACCCCATAAGATTGGGGATGGTGAACAGTTGCTTTTTAAGCGGCATATCGTGATTAAGATCCATGTAACAAAGCTCCTTCTTAAATTAATAACCAGTTATCGGGTTTTTGGTTTTGATTCCCAGCGGCCGGATGCTCCGCAGGGAAGCACAAGTCCATTGCCGGATACAGGAAGTCCTACCTCCTGAGAGTCGACTTTTCCGTTAAATTGTTTTAATTCAGTTGCCAGCATATATGTCAGAACAGCTGGTGCAAGTCCTGTGGTGTAAGAATTTACCAGGAAAAACAATGGATTTTCTGTCAAAAGCTGTGCACACAATTTAATGAGAGGATGAATGGCATCCTCAATTTTCCAGATCTCGCCTTTAGGACCCCGTCCGTAGGAAGGAGGATCCATAATAATTCCGTCGTAATGACTGCCGCGTCGGATTTCACGTTCTACAAATTTCACACAGTCATCTACAATCCAGCGGATTGGTGCGTCTTCCAGATTAGAAGAGCGGGCATTTTCTTTCGCCCATCCTACCATGCCCTTAGAAGCGTCCACATGGGTCACCGAAGCGCCTGCGGCAGCGGCTGCCAGGGTAGCGCCTCCGGTATAGGCAAATAAGTTCAGTACTTTAACGGGGCGGTCTGCATGTTTGATTTTATCAGAAAACCAGTCCCAGTTTGTCGCCTGCTCCGGGAAAAGACCGGTATGCTTAAAACTAAAAGGTTTTAAATTAAAAGTCAGGCTTTTATAAGAAATACTCCATTGCTGGGGAAGATCAAAGAATTCCCATTCACCCCCGCCTTTTTTACTGCGGTGGTAGTGGCCATTCATCTTTTTCCAGCCTCTGTTGGTTTTCGGTGTATCCCAGATAACCTGGGGGTCAGGACGGACGAGAATATAATCCCCCCACCGCTCTAATTTTTCTCCACAAGAAGTATCAATTACTTCGTAATCTTTCCAATTATCAGCTATCCACATATTACATATTACCTTTCCTAGTTAAATTTTGTATCCGGTAGTCCGTAAAGCATTCTGCGTCTTTCGTGTGAAGTCAAACTTTATGGACTGCCAGGTTCCTTTTTGAACGGAACCAGTAAGTATAAAAATCTTCAAATCCTAGTGAAATATAAAGGTCCTTAGCGGAAGTATTGCCATCTACCACTTGAAGATAAGCATGCTCAGCACCTTTTTTTCTTGCTTCTTCCAGAATTGAGCTGCAAATTGAACGCGCAAAGTTTTTGCGTCTGCAGCTTGCGTCCACATAAATGGCATAAAGGCCAATGTGGGCACGGTCCAAAATACCCAGACCGGATGCAACCATACGTCCGTCGATTTCGATAAAAGCGACGATTGTTTCCTTTGGGATTGCCTTAAACATTGAAGGCACAATCCTCCTGAGTGTAGGATTGGTGGTACCGTTTAAACGAAATAGAGAAGTTATCCAGTCATCCGTAATGCGGTCCCGCAGCTGGACGATCGTATCATTCGGATAAAAAACGGAAGAAGGTAGGTTTGAGTTTCTTCCATAATATTCATATTCAATAGATTCATAAGGGAACATATGAAATTGTTCCATAGGCATAGTCATCACATCAGTTATATGCTCCACGCTATACCCTCGTTCCGCCAGGATCCGGTCAAAAGACGGATCGATCATGGGATTGATTTTAAAATTAACCGGGGTATGAAAGTTGGCATACATGGATTCACAATATGCTATTTTTTCTTCAACCGGAAGATTAGAGATGCCAACCTGCTCTACACTATTGGTACGGTAGGTATAGTTGTGGGAAAAACGGATCAGCCATCCGTCATAAAGTTCGATCTTATGCGAAGGCCATGCATTGAGAGAAATCTCTTCTATTAATTTCATATAAGCATTGTCTTTTATCATAGGTGCGCTCCCTTAAAGAAAATCTTCTAATCATTATAGTTCAAAATGTAAGGATATTCAATGAAAAACTTGACCGAATCCCGTTAATTTGATAAAGTGAAAGATAAGTGTTAAAGAAAACCGCTTTCACACTGCTGATTTAGGAATAGCACAAGCCCAGCTTGCGCTATTCATGGGGTAAAGTGTGAAAGAAAACCGCTTTCACACTGCTGATTTAGGAATAGCACAAGCCAGCTTGCGCTATTCAATGGTAAAGTGTGAAAGAAATGCACCTGCAGAATGGTAAAGAGATTAAAATCAGGAGGTTCTTAAATGAAAATAGGATTTATTGGATGTGGAAATATGGCGACAGCGATGCTGGGCGGGATTTTAAAAAATGAGTTGATTCCTGCAGATGAAATTATAGGATCTACTTCCAGACAGGAAAGTCTGGATGCAATTAAAGCAAAGTTTGGCATCTGCACTACCTTAGATAATAAAGAAGTTGCAAAGCAGTCGGATGTGATTGTATTGGCGGTTAAACCACAGTATTATGAAGCGGTAATCAAAGAGATCAGAGATGCAGTTAACGTTGATAAGATCGTGGTGTCCATAGCTCCCGGTAAGACTCTTGAATGGCTGGGTGATGTATTTGAAAAACCCCTTAAAATTATTCGCTGTATGCCAAATACACCGGCCCTGGTAGGGGAAGGGATTACCGGAGTCTGCGCAAATGAACTGGTGTCTTCTGAGGAATTAGCGATGGTATGCAGGATTCTGGGAGCATGCGGTTCCACAGAAGTAATCAGTGAACATCTAATGGACGTGGTGGTTTCTGTAAGCGGTAGTGCTCCGGCTTATGTATTTATGTTTATTGAGGCCATGGCTGACGGTGCGGTAGCCGATGGAATGCCAAGAGCCCAGGCTTATAAATTTGCAGCCCAGGCAGTACTTGGAAGTGCAAAGATGGTTTTAGAAACCGGAAAGCATCCGGGGGAATTAAAGGATATGGTTTGCTCACCGGGAGGAACAACCATCGAGGCAGTGCGTGTATTGGAAGAAAAAGGTATGAGAAGTGCTGTGATCGAAGCCATGAAGGCATGTGTAAAGAAATCCAGAGGTATGTAATTATATTTTAAATAAAAGAAACAGAAAGGATGACATAATATGGAACGGGAAAATGCATGGAAAAAATATGATGAGGCAGGTCGTGAAAAAGTATTTGCTTTTAATGAAGGATATAAAGATTTCATTTCCAAATGTAAAACAGAGAGGGAATGTGTAAAAGAAGTGATTGCGCAGGTACAGTCTTTTGGCTATGAGGATCTGGATCAAATTGTTTCTTCCGGAAGAGTTTTAAAGTCAGGGGATAAAGTATATGCTGCAAATATGGGAAAAACAATTGCGCTGTTTCATATCGGAGAAGTCCCCATGGAAGAGGGTATGAATATTCTGGGAGCACATATTGATTCACCGAGACTGGATCTGAAACAGAATCCATTATATGAGGATAATGATCTCGCAATGCTGGAAACACACTACTATGGCGGTGTGAAAAAGTATCAGTGGGTTGCACATCCCCTTGCCCTGCATGGTGTTGCAGCGAAAAAAGATGGAAGCATTGTGGAAGTTTCCATTGGAGAAGAGATGTCAGAACCTGTATTTGGAGTTTCTGATTTATTGATTCATTTATCCGGTACCCAGCTGGAGAAAAAAGCAAATAAAGTTATTGAAGGGGAAGACCTGAACATATTAATAGGCAGTATTCCGTTAGACGGAGATGATAAAGAGCCGGTAAAAGCCCAGATTCTTCAGATACTCAAGGAAAAGTACGGAATAGAAGAAGAAGATTTCCTGTCTGCAGAATTTGAAGCTGTTCCTGCGGGAAGAGCAAGGGATTACGGACTGGACAGAAGTATGGTTATGGGATATGGACAGGATGACCGTGTATGTGCTTATCCATCATACATGGCTATGCTGCAGTTGGCTAACACAACCAGAACGGCAGTCTGCCTCTTAGTGGATAAAGAGGAGATCGGAAGCGTGGGGGCAACCGGTATGCAGTCTAAGTTTTTTGAGAATACGGTTGCTGAGGTTATGAACTGTACCGGAGATTACAGTGAGTTGAAGCTGCGCCGTGCCCTGAAAAATTCTAAGATGCTTTCTTCCGATGTAAGTGCTGCCTTTGACCCGAATTATCCAAGTGTTATGGAGAAAAACAACAGTGCTTTCTTAGGCAGGGGACTGACATTTAACAAATACACCGGTTCAAGGGGTAAATCCGGCTCCAATGATGCCAATGCGGAATATATTGCAGACATACGCAGGGTTTTGGATGAAAACCAGGTTAGTTTCCAGACAGCAGAGCTTGGAAAAGTAGACCAGGGCGGCGGCGGAACCATTGCTTTTATCCTGGCGAATTACAGTATGGAGGTTATTGACAGCGGTGTTGCCGTACTGAACATGCACGCACCATGGGAGATTACCAGCAAGGTGGATATATATGAAGCGTATCTGGGATACCAGGCATTCTTAAAATATATGTAAAGAAAAAGAAGGAGAAAGAGGAAAAGGTACATGGAGAAAAGTTCTATAATTTGGATATTGATTGCATTTGTTGCTTATCTTGCAATGATGATGGGAATCGGTGTGGTGACCATGAAAAAGAATAAAAGCACAGATGATTTCTTTTTAGGAGGCCGTGGGTTAAGCGGCTGGGTGGCGGCTTTGTCTGCACAGGCTTCTGATATGAGCGGGTGGCTGCTCATGGGTCTGCCGGGAGCAGTTTATGCACTGGGAACAGGGCAGGCATGGATAGCAGTCGGTTTATTTATTGGAACCGTATTTAACTGGGTGTGCATTTCATCCCGTCTTCGCCGTTATACAATCAGGGCAAATAATGCAATCACATTTCCGGAATATCTGGAAAACCGTTTTCACGATAAGAATAAAATATTGCTGTTGATTTCTTCGATTGTTATTGTTATTTTCTTCCTCGTATATACGGCTTCTGCATTAGCTGCAGGAGGTAAATTATTTGCCGGTGTATTTGGAATTGAATACCGCGTTGCATTAACGATAGGGGCAGCCGTTATTCTGGCTTATACATTCATGGGAGGATTCCTTGCAGTATGCCTTACTGATTTTATTCAGGGGATGCTGATGCTGGTAGGACTTCTGGTAGTACCGATAGTCGCTTATTTTGTAATGGGTCCGGACACGGTGACTGCAAATCTGGCAGCCAGCGGCGTAAATGCAGATTCCTATTTAAATCTGATGCATAATGGTGGAGAGTCCTACCGGGCAGTGGATATTATATCCCAGATAGGATGGGGACTTGGATACTGTGGAATGCCTCATATCCTGACACGTTTTATGGCGGTCAGAAGTGAGAAGGAATTAAAAAAATCCAGAGTTATCGCGATTGTGTGGGTATTGATATCCCTTGGTATGGCAGTAATCATCGGGGTCATCGGAAGAGCATACCTGTATCCGACACTTTTAGGCGGCGCAGGAGCAGATTCAGCAGAAAATGTTTTCATTGCCATGATTACACAGTTGTTTACAAAAGATCTGGCACTGCCGTTTATCGGAGGAATATTCCTCTGTGGTATTCTGGCAGCGATTATGTCAACGGCAGACTCTCAATTGCTGGTAACGGCATCTTCCGTATCAAAAGATTTATATCAGGGATTTATTAATCCAAAGGCAGAAGAAAAACATGTATTAAAACTCAGCCGTATCACTGTCATTGCTGTTGCAGTGCTGGCATACATCATTGCCCTGAATCCAAACAGCAGCATTATGGGGCTGGTCTCCAATGCCTGGGCAGGTTTAGGTGCAGCATTCGGGCCGACTGTATTACTTTCCTTATTTTGGAGAAGAACTAATATAGCAGGTGCTATAGCAGGTATTGTTTCCGGGGGACTGACAGTTATTGTCTGGGATTATATTCCGTTTGGAGGACAGACGCTTGGAGCCTCCACCGGATTATACTCACTGGTTATTGGTTTTGCCATCAGTATTATACTGATTATTGCAGTGAGTCTCATGACAGCAGCTCCGGATGAAGAGATGCTGAAGGAATTTGATGATGTGGCGAATAAAAGAGTAGAAGGCTAAAATTAAGAAAATATTATTTTAATGAAAAAGGAGAATCCGGCAGTGCTTTCTGGATTCTCCTTTTTTGAAATTACTAGATTAGTGATTGCTATTTAAACTAATACACTATATAATAGAAGAAACATTTCGTTTTTCCGGACAGTTCTGTTCAAAATATTCCAGTTTAAAAGATGTTCAGTTATAAAAACACATGTAAATAACAGGTTGTATAACATAGGTTTATGTTTACTGCTTGTCATTGTAATACCCAGAATCATATGCTAAAATATAGGAGGAAAAAGATTGAAAGAAAACAACAGCAGAGATTATTCAAACACAGGGTTTAAAGCAAGCGCATTTGCAACATACTTTGGAGAGCCCCAAAATGCAATGGAACTATTTAATGCTATAGAATCTGAAAAATGTACAGACCCATCCCAGATTGATTATCTGGCTCAGGAAGATGAACTGTTTATGACTGGGAAAAATGATCTTGCATTTGCCGTTAACGGCAAAATGCTGGTTATCAGTGAACACCTGACGGGCCAAACCCGGAATATTCCGGTACAGGATGTGATTTATTACGGAAGAATAGTGGAATCCCTATTAGATTCCAAAGAAATATATCAAAAGAAAAGGATGCTGATACCATGGCCGAAGTTTTATGTTTTTTATAATGGCGAAGGAGACAGCATGACAGAAGAGACACTTCGTTTATCTGATGTTTTTGAGGCACATGGCGGCGAGCCGGCACTTGAACTGACGGTAAAAGTCATCAACATAAACCTGGATGCCAATCATCCCCTTTTAGAGAAGTGCCGTGCATTGAAAGAGTATTCTATATTTATAGAAAGTATCAGAATGAATCTGAAGATGGGATACGGTAAGAAAGCGTCAGTCAGTCGCGGAATAGAGGATTGCAGGCGCAGAGGAATCGTGTCGGATTTCCTGGACAAGTATGGAAGCCGGGCAGATCAAATGCTGTATGCACAGTGTAATATGGAAGAAGTACTTAGAATTCATGGGATTGAGGAACGGGAACTGGGGAAGAAAGAAGGAATCGCAGAAGGCAGAGAAGCTGGAAAAGAGCTACTTTGTATTACTTTAATCCGAAAGCAGATAAATAAAGGCTGGGAGACGGCGGACATTGCTGAGCTGCTGGAGATGGAGATACCCCTGGTATCCGGTATCGGCAGGATAATAATGGAAAACCCTGATTTTAACGATGAACAGGTTCTAAAAGAGATTAAAATACGAAAAATTACCAATAAATAGCTGTGTACAAAAAAAATACAAATTTTCCTAAAAAACCCTTGCATTTGCGAGGGTTATGCTATATAATCATTCGTGTTGTGACCTTGATAGCGTAGAAGTGTGAGGTTGCTGCAGTTTAATCTGCAGGTTTTCCATGGAGCGAATGTCAAGTTAGAAAACTGGCGACAAGTCACTGTACAATATATAACTGTCCATCAAAGAATGGAAACAACGTGTAGTATTAAGATGATACACACGGGAGAGTGTACAGTCACCGCTTGTCGTACTGCAATTAAGTGCGAAAAGGAGGCGACTTTTTTTATGGCAAGTCAAGTAATGAGAATTACATTAAAAGCGTATGATCATCAATTAATTGATGCATCCGCAAAGAAAATCATCGAAACTGTGAAGAAGAACGGATCTCAGGTGAGTGGACCGGTACCACTTCCTACTAAGAAAGAGGTTGTTACAATCTTACGAGCTGTACACAAGTACAAAGATTCCAGAGAGCAGTTCGAGCAGAGAACTCATAAGAGACTGATCGATATCATGACACCAACCCAGAAGACGGTTGATGCATTATCCAGACTGGAAATGCCAGCAGGTGTTTACATTGATATCAAAATGAAAAGCAAATAAGAAACAGGTATTCGAACAGAGATTATCCTAAAAGGTTGATATAGAAGTAACGAAAAGTTCCACTTATATTAACTGTTTGACTAGGATGATTGCACAACACGGTGTAATCCGCTGTAGAAAAACAGGAGGTAAAAAGAATGAAGAAAGCGATTTTAGCGACAAAAGTCGGAATGACTCAAATCTTCAATGAAGACGGAGTTTTAACTCCAGTAACCGTACTTCAGGCTGGACCTTGTGTAGTAACTCAGGTTAAGACAGAAGAAAATGATGGTTACAAAGCAATTCAGGTAGGTTTTGTTGATAAGAGAGAAAAATTAGTGAACAAACCTATGAAAGGCCAATTTGACAAAGCTGGTGTTTCTTATAAAAGATATGTCAGAGAATTCAAGTTTGACAATGCAGAGGAATATTCAGTAGCACAGGAAATCAAAGCTGACATTTTTGAAGCTGGCGATAAGATTGATGCAACTGCTATTTCAAAGGGAAAAGGATTCCAGGGCGCGATTAAGAGACATAATCAGAGTAGAGGACCTATGGCCCACGGTTCTAAATTCCATCGTCATGCTGGTTCAAATGGTTCTGCATCTGATCCAAGTAAAGTATTTAAAGGCAAGAAAATGCCGGGACACATGGGAGCTAAACAGATTACAATCCAGAATCTGGAAATTGTAAAAGTTGATGTAGAAAACAATCTGCTTTTAGTAAAAGGTGCTGTACCAGGACCTAAGAAATCTATGGTAACAATCAAAGAAACAGTAAAAGCTGGTAAATAGGCTTTTATAGGAAAGGAGGAACACACAGATGGCAAACGTATCTGTTTACAATATGGAAGGCAATGAAGTTGGTACAATGGAGCTGAACGATGCTGTATTTGGTGTTGAAGTTAATGATCACTTAGTACACATGGCAGTTGTAAGCCAGCTTGCTAATAAACGTCAGGGAACACAGAAAGCGAAAACTCGTTCAGAAGTTTCCGGCGGTGGAAGAAAACCTTGGAGACAAAAAGGAACCGGTCATGCAAGACAGGGTTCAACAAGATCTCCTCAGTGGACGGGCGGCGGAGTTGTATTTGCTCCAACACCAAGAGATTATTCTTTCAAAATGAACAAGAAAGAAAGAAGACTTGCTTTAAAATCTGCATTAACCTCAAGATTACAGGAGAACAAATTAATCGTTCTTGATGACCTGAAGTTAGATGAAGTAAAAACAAAAGCAATGCAGAATGTATTGAACAACTTAAAATTAAACAAAGCTTTAGTTGTTACAAAAGAGAATGACAACAATGTAGTGTTATCTGCAAGAAACATTCCGGGTGTACAGACTGCTCTTACAAGCACAATCAATGTTTACGATATTTTAAAATATAATACAGTTGTTTTAACAAAAGCTGCTGTAGAGGCAATTGAGGAGGTGTACGCATAATGGCTGCAATACAATATTATGATGTAATCCTTAAACCAGTTATTACAGAAAAAAGCATGAATGCTATGGGCGAGAAGAAATATACTTTCTTAGTTCATACAGAAGCTACTAAGAATCAGATCAAAGAAGCAGTTGAAAAAATGTTCGAAGGAACAAAGGTAAAAAGCGTTAATACCATGAATATGGATGGTAAGAAAAAAAGACGTGGAACTACTGTTGGAAAAACTGCTAAAACGAAAAAAGCAATTGTTGCTTTGACAGAAGAAAGCAAAGATATCGAAATCTTTGAAGGATTATAGAATCAACCGCAACTAAAATATACGCAAGAAAAGCGTGACAATAAATATTGAAAGGAGTGACAATAATGGGAATTAAGACATATAACCCATATACACCTTCCAGAAGACATATGACCGGTTCTGATTTCGTAGAAATCACAAAGAGCGAACCTGAAAAAAGCTTATTAGTTTCTCTTCAGAAAAACTCTGGTCGTAACAATCAAGGTAAAATCACTGTAAGACACCGCGGAGGCGGATCCAGAAAAAAATATAGAATCATCGATTTTAAGAGAAATAAAAAAGATGGTATTCCGGCAACTGTAATCGGAATCGAATACGATCCGAACAGAACTGCTAATATTGCATTAATCTGCTATGCAGACGGCGAAAAAGCTTACATCTTAGCTCCTCAGGGATTAAAAGATGGAATGAAAATTATGAATGGACCAGAAGCAGAAGTGAAAATTGGTAACTGTATGCCGTTATCCGATATTCCGGTTGGTACTATGGTTCACAATATTGAAATGTATCCTGGAAAAGGCGGACAGTTAGTTCGTTCAGCAGGTAACAGCGCTCAGTTAATGGCAAAAGAAGGAAAAACTGCAACACTTCGTCTTCCTTCAGGTGAAATGAGAATGGTTCCGATCATTTGCAGAGCAACGATTGGTGTTGTTGGTAATGGTGATCATAACCTGATCAATATTGGTAAAGCTGGTAGAAAACGTCATATGGGCTTCAGACCTACCGTTCGTGGTTCCGTAATGAATCCTAACGATCATCCACATGGTGGTGGTGAAGGTAAGACAGGTATTGGCCGTCCAGGTCCATGTACACCTTGGGGTAAACCTGCTCTTGGCTTAAAGACAAGAAAGAAAAACAAACATTCTAATAAGATGATCGTAAGAAGACGCGACGGTAAAGCGATTAACTAATTAATCAATTCAATTAAAGTTTACAAGGAGGTTAGAACCTATGGCTCGCTCACTTAAAAAAGGACCATTTGCAGATGATAGTTTACTGAAAAAGGTAGATGCGATGAACGCAGCAGGACAGAAACAGGTTATTAAAACCTGGTCCCGTCGTTCCACAATCTTCCCACAGATGGTTGGACATACAATAGCAGTTCATGATGGAAGAAGACATGTGCCTGTATATGTTACAGAAGATATGGTTGGTCACAAACTTGGAGAGTTTGTTGCTACCAGAACTTACAGAGGACATGGAAAAGATGAAAAAAGATCTGGCGTTCGCTAGAATATCGTAGATTTGAAAGGAGGTTTCATCCATGGCAAAAGGACATAGATCCCAAATCAAAAGAGAGAGAAATGCACAGAAAGACACAAGACCGAGCGCTAAGTTATCTTACGCTAGAGTTTCTGTTCAGAAAGCATGTTTCGTATTAGATGCCATCAGAGGTAAGGATGTACAGACAGCACTTGGTATTGTGACTTATAATCCAAGATATGCTTCTAGCTTAATAGAGAAATTATTGAAATCAGCAATCGCTAATGCTGAGAACAACAACGGAATGAGTGTAGAAAACCTTTATGTAGAGGAATGTTACGCTAATAAAGGACCTACAATGAAGAGAATCAAACCAAGAGCACAGGGTAGAGCTTACAGAATCGAAAAGAGAACAAGTCATATCACTGTTGTGCTGAATGAAAGATAAGGAGGGCAATCATGGGACAAAAAGTTAATCCTCACGGCTTAAGAGTCGGAGTTATTAAAGACTGGGACTCCAAATGGTATGCTGAGGCTGACTTCGCTGACTATTTAGTAGAAGATCACAAAATCAGAACATACCTGAAGAAGAAGTTATATAGCGCAGGTGTATCTAAGATTGAAATCGAAAGAGCATCTGACAGAGTGAAATTAATCATTCATACTGCAAAACCAGGTGTGGTTATCGGTAAGGGTGGTTCTGAAATTGAAAAAGTAAAAGCTGAAGTTCAGAAGCTTACAGATAAAAAAGTTATCGTTGATATCAAAGAAGTAAAAAGACCGGATAAAGATGCTCAGTTAGTAGCAGAAAACATTGCCTTACAGTTAGAAAACCGTGTTTCTTTCAGACGTGCAATGAAATCTACTATGACCAGAACAATGAGATCCGGAGCGAAAGGTATCAAAACAGCAGTTGCAGGACGTCTTGGCGGAGCAGATATGGCTCGTACAGAATTCTACAGCGAAGGTACTATTCCACTTCAGACACTTAGAGCAGATATTGACTATGGATTCGCAGAAGCAGATACAACTTACGGCAAATTAGGCGTAAAAGTTTGGATCTACAAAGGCGAAGTACTTCCAACTAAAGGAACAAAGGAAGGGAGCGATAAATAATGTTAATGCCAAAAAGAGTAAAGCGTCGTAAACAGTTCCGTGGTTCTATGGCTGGTAAAGCACTTAGAGGAAATACGATTTCAAACGGAGAATATGGACTTGTCGCTTTAGAACCATGTTGGATCAAATCAAACCAGATCGAAGCAGCCCGTGTTGCTATGACCCGTTACATCAAACGTGGTGGTAAGGTTTGGATTAAGATTTTCCCAGATAAACCAGTAACAGCTAAACCAGCAGAAACTCGTATGGGTTCCGGTAAAGGAACATTAGAATACTGGGTAGCAGTTGTAAAACCAGGACGTGTAATGTTCGAACTTGCAGGTGTTCCAGATGATATCGCACGTGAAGCATTACGTCTTGCTATGCATAAATTACCTTGTAAATGTAAGATCGTTTCTCGCGCAGACTTAGAAGGCGGTGATAACAGTGAAAATTAATAAATTTGTAGAAGATTTAAAAAGCAAATCAGCTGCAGAATTAAATGAAGAATTAGTAGCTGCTAAAAAGGAACTTTTTAACTTAAGATTCCAGAACGCAACCAATCAGTTAGATAACACAAGCAGAATTAAAGAAGTTCGCAAGAACATCGCTAGAATTCAGACAGTGATCACTGAGAAGGCTCAATAATAAAGGATACACCAAATCCACTGGACCAGGAAACACTTTCAGGAGTGGGGTGGGTGTAGATTCGCACGATATTCGGGATAGTCTCGTGGCGTGCTTATACCATGAAAGGAGTAAATAACGTGGAAAGAAATCTTAGAAAAACCCGTACTGGTAAAGTTGTTAGCGACAAAATGGATAAGACAATTGTCGTTGCAGTAGAAGACCATGTTAAACATCCTCTTTACAAAAAGATCGTAAAGAGAACATATAAATTAAAAGCACATGATGAAAAAAATGAATGTAACATTGGTGATACCGTAAAAGTTATGGAAACAAGACCATTATCCAAAGATAAAAGATGGAGACTTGTGGAAATCATCGAGAGAGTTAAATAGTATAGGAGGTATATCAGCATGATACAACAAGAGAGTAGACTTAGAGTTGCTGATAACACTGGTGCCAAAGAATTACTTTGTATCAGAGTTATGGGTGGATCTACCAGAAGATATGCAAATATCGGCGACATTATCGTAGCTACCGTTAAAGATGCAACACCAGGCGGTGTTGTAAAAAAAGGTGATGTTGTAAAAGCTGTAGTTGTTCGTACAGTAAAAGGCGCTCGTCGTAAAGACGGTTCTTATATTAAATTCGACGAAAATGCTGCTGTTATCATCAAAGATGACAAGAATCCAAAAGGAACTCGTATTTTTGGACCAGTAGCCAGAGAGCTTCGTGAAAAACAATTCATGAAAATTGTTTCCTTAGCTCCTGAAGTATTATAAGGAGGTGCCAAAATAATGTCAGCTATGAAAATTAAAAAGGGCGATTCTGTAAAAGTAATCGCTGGAAAAGATAAAGATAAAGAAGGCAAAGTTCTTGCTGTAGACGTAAAAGCAGGTAGAGTACTTGTGGAAGGCGTAAGCATGATTACAAAGCATTCAAAACCATCAGCAGCGAATCAGCAGGGTGGAATTGTTAATAAAGAAGCCTTTATTGACGTTTCAAACGTAATGCTGCTTCACAAAGGTAAAGCAACAAGAGTTGGTTTTAAAATGGATGGAGACAAAAAAGTTCGTTTTGCGAAAGCAACTGGCGAAGTGATCGATTAATTAAGAGAGGAGGCCGCACAAGTTGAGTAGACTGAAAGAAACTTACAATAATGAGATCGTAGATGCTATGATCAAAAAATTTGGATATAAAAATGTAATGGAAGTACCGAAAATTGATAAGGTTGTTATCAATATGGGCGTTGGCGAAGCAAAAGATAATGCCAAATTATTAGAAACTGCTGTAAAAGACATGGAAACCATTGCAGGACAGAAGGCAGTTCTTACCAGAGCAAAGAATTCTGTTGCTAATTTCAAAATCCGTGAAGGTATGGCAATCGGATGTAAGGTAACACTTCGTGGCGAGAGAATGTATGAATTTGTTGATCGTCTGATCAATTTAGCATTACCTCGTGTACGTGACTTTAGAGGTGTAAACCCTAACGCATTTGATGGAAGAGGTAACTACGCACTGGGTATTAAAGAACAGTTAATTTTCCCTGAAATCGAATACGATAAAGTAGACAAGGTTAGAGGTATGGACGTAATTTTCG
The DNA here is from genome assembly GCF_001029355.1 of Robinsoniella sp. RHS. Classification (NCBI taxonomy): domain Bacteria; kingdom Bacillati; phylum Bacillota; class Clostridia; order Lachnospirales; family Lachnospiraceae; genus Robinsoniella; species Robinsoniella sp. RHS. The sequence continues at coordinate 4,419 of NZ_JNGB01000096.1, read as the reverse complement.
TTACGACTGCTAAGACTGACGAAGAAGCTCGTGAATTATTGGCACAGTTCAATATGCCGTTTACTAAATAGTTATAGGAGGGAAATTTCATGGCTAAAACAGCAATGAAAATCAAACAGCAACGTCCGGCAAAATTCTCTACAAGAGAATACAGCCGTTGTAGAATCTGTGGACGTCCACATGCTTATTTAAGAAAATACGGAATCTGCAGAATCTGCTTCCGTGAATTAGCATACAAAGGACAGATCCCAGGTGTGAGAAAAGCAAGCTGGTAGGATAAAGAAGTAGAGAGGAGGCAACTTAAATGACAATGAGCGATCCAATCGCAGATATGCTTACAAGAATTCGTAATGCAAATACTGCTAAACATGATACAGTAGATGTACCTGCTTCTAAAATGAAAATTGCTATTGCAAACATTCTTTTAGATCAAGGTTATATTGCAAAATATGATATCGTAGAAGATGGAAACTTTAATACAATCCGTATCACCTTAAAATACGGTGCAGATAAAAATGAGAAGATCATAACAGGTCTTAAGAGAATTTCTAAACCGGGCTTACGTGTTTACGCAAACAAGGAAGAACTTCCTAAAGTACTTGGAGGTTTAGGAGTAGCAATTATTTCTACAAACCAGGGTGTTATCACTGATAAAGAAGCTAGAAAGCTTCAGGTTGGTGGAGAAGTACTTGCATTTGTTTGGTAGGCTGTGAACTATTAGAAGTTACTGAAAACAGAAAGGTCTATGACCTTTCCGAAAATTTAAGTAAGGAGGACATATCAAATGTCACGTATCGGAAGAATGCCAGTAGCAGTTCCGGCAGGCGTTACTGTTGAAATTGCAGATGGCAATAAAGTTACTGTTAAAGGTAGCAAAGGTACACTTGAAAGAGTATTACCTGTTGAAATGGATATCAAATTAGAAGATGGTCAGGTTGTTGTTTCCAGACCAAACGATTTAAAGAAAATGAAATCATTACATGGTTTAACAAGAACTCTCATCTCTAACATGGTTGTTGGTGTTAGTGAAGGATATCAGAAAGTTCTTGAAGTAAACGGTGTTGGTTACAAAGCAGCAAAAGCTGGTAAGAAATTAACATTATCACTTGGATATTCCCATCCGGTAGAAATGATCGATCCAGAAGGATTAGAGTCTACTGTAGAAGGAAATAAGATCGTTGTAAAAGGTATCGATAAAGAAAAAGTTGGCCAATACGCAGCTGAAATCAGAGAGAAGAGAAAACCGGAACCTTATAAAGGAAAAGGTATTAAATATGCTGATGAAGTTATTAGACGTAAAGTTGGTAAGACTGGTAAGAAATAATTAAGGAGAGTGTAAAAATGGTTAATAAAGAATCCAGAACAAAAGTTCGCGAAAAAAAACACCTGAAAATTCGTAATCGTTTCAGCGGAACTACTGAAAGACCACGTTTAGCAGTGTTTAGAAGTAATAATCATATGTATGCTCAAATTATTGACGATACAGTTGGAAATACGCTTGTTTCAGCTTCCACCCTTCAGAAGGATGTTAAAGCGGAACTGGAAAAGACCAATAACGTTGATGCAGCAGCATATTTAGGTACTGTTATTGCAAAAAAGGCTTTGGAAAAAGGTATTACAACTGTTGTCTTTGATAGAGGCGGCTTCATATATCAGGGTAAAATCAAAGCATTAGCAGATGCAGCTAGAGAAGCTGGTCTAGAATTTTAGGAGGTAGAACACATGAAACATACAATTATTGATGCTAGCAGCTTAGAATTGAATGAAAAAGTAGTATCAATTAAACGTGTTACAAAAGTTGTTAAAGGTGGTCGTAACTTCCGTTTTACAGCTTTGGTAGTTGTTGGTGATGGCAATGGACACGTTGGCGCTGGACTTGGTAAAGCTACTGAGATTCCAGAAGCTATCCGTAAAGGAAAAGAAGATGCTGCTAAAAAGCTCATCAATGTATCTTTAGATGACAATGCTAGTATTCCACATGATTTTCAGGGTAAATTCGGTGGTGCTTCCGTATTGTTAAAGAGAGCTCCTGAAGGTACCGGTGTTATCGCTGGTGGTCCTGCACGTAGCGTACTTGAGCTTGCAGGCATCAAGAACATCCGTACAAAATCTTTAGGATCAAACAATAAACAAAACGTAGTACTTGCAACAATCGAAGGCTTAAGACAGATCAAGTCTCCTGAAGAAGTTGCTAGACTTCGCGGAAAATCTGTTGAAGAGATTCTGGCGTAAGGAGGATTTGAAAAATGGCAGATAAAGTAAAAGTTACATTAGTTAAATCTACAATTGGTGCTATTCCAAAACATTGTGCCACTGTAGCAGCTTTGGGACTGAAAAAAGTTAATAAATCGGTTGAATTACCAAACAACGCAGCTACCATGGGAATGGTTAAACAAGTACAGCACTTAGTGAAAGTAGAAGAAATCTAAATTATTGATAAGGAGGTGTCGTGATGGATTTATCAAATTTACAGCCTGCTGAAGGTTCAAGACAAAGTGATAACTTCAGAAGAGGACGTGGACACGGTTCAGGAAACGGTAAAACTGCTGGTAAAGGTCATAAAGGACAGAAGGCTCGTTCAGGAGCAACAAGAATTGGCTTCGAAGGTGGACAGATGCCTTTATACAGACGTATTCCGAAGAGAGGTTTCACGAACAGAAATACTCTTGACATTGAAGCAATCAACGTTAGCGAGCTTGAAAGATTTGAAAATGATACCGAAGTTACCATTGAAACATTAATGGAAGCAGGTGTTATTAAAAGTCCAAAAGATGGTGTTAAGATACTTGGCAACGGTGAACTTACAAAGAAGCTTACTGTTAAAGTAAATGCCTTCAGTGAAGGTGCAAAAACTAAAATAGAAGCACTTGGTGGAAAAGCAGAGGTGATCTAATGTTAGAGACGCTACGAAATGCATTTAAAATTAAGGAAGTACGAAAAAAGATTTTCTTCACGTTTTTGATGCTGGTAGTAATAAGATTGGGCTCTCAGCTTCCTGTTCCAGGAGTGGATCGAACATTCTTAGCCAATTGGTTTGCAAACCAGACCGGAGATGCATTTAATTTCTTTAGTGCATTTACCGGTGGCTCTTTCGAGAAGATGTCAATATTCGCTTTGAATATTACACCTTATATTACATCTTCGATCATTATCCAGCTTCTTACCATTGCAATTCCAAAGTTAGAGGAAATGCAAAAAGAAGGGGAAGATGGCAGGAAGAAACTTACTGCTATTACCCGTTATGTAACGGTTGCTTTAGCATTAATTGAATCAATTGCCATGGCAATTGGTTTTGGTAACAAAGGATTAATTCCGGATATGAACTTCCTGAAAGCATTTATGGTTGTAGTTTCCTTAACAGCTGGTTCTGCTTTCTTAATGTGGGTTGGTGAACGTATTACTGAAAAGGGTGTTGGAAACGGTATCTCTATCGTATTGATGATTAATATTCTTTCAAGAGTCCCTTCAGATTTATCTTCACTGTATACTACATTCATAAAAGGAAAATCAGTTGCCCGTGGTTCACTGGCAGCATTAGTAATCCTTGCAGTAATAGTGGTTACAGTTGTGTTAGTTATACTTTTGAACGATGCACAGAGAAGAATCCCTGTTCAGTATGCAAAGAAAATGCAGGGCCGGAAGATGGTCGGAGGCCAGTCCACACATATTCCGTTAAAAGTAAATACAGCCGGAGTTATCCCGGTTATCTTTGCGTCTTCCCTGATGTCTATGCCGACTGTAATCGCATCGTTCTTAGGAAAGACCGGAGGAACTGGTGTTGGCGCTACAATCCTTGGAATGATGAGCCAGAACAACTGGTTTAGCCCGAAACAGCCGATTTATTCGGTTGGTTTGGTGCTGTACATTGTCCTGATCATTTTCTTTGCTTATTTCTATACATCCATTACTTTTAATCCAATTGAAGTAGCGGATAATATGAAGAAGCAGGGTGGATTTATTCCGGGTATACGTCCTGGTAAGCCAACCACAGACTACTTAAACAAAATTTTAAATTATCTCGTATTTTTAGGAGCTGTAGGACTTACAATTGTTGTTATAATTCCAATCTTCTTTAATGGAGTATTTGGTGCATATGTTTCCTTTGGTGGTACATCCATCATCATCATCGTAGGTGTTGTTCTGGAGACATTAAAGCAAATTGAATCACAGATGTTAGTACGTAATTATAGAGGCTTCTTAAGTGAGTAAACAGTGTACTGCATCACTTATCGTTATCTGCACAGGCAGGTAACGATAGGTGGGTAGTGCACTTAAATGCTATATAGGATGGATTATATCTGTTCATGGTTCTGAGCAGATAGGATGGATTATCATAAATGTCCAAGGAAAGGCAGGGGTAAAGTATGAAGATTATCATGTTAGGTGCACCAGGAGCCGGTAAAGGAACACAGGCTAAGA
>NZ_JNGB01000095.1:0-10512 GCF_001029355.1 Robinsoniella sp. RHS | reverse complement strand
CAATACTGTATACCTCTTTTCCTTCTCCTCGTACTTCCAGCATTTTCCCCATCTTAAGCATAATCTCATCATTATCGTAAAACAAACTCTGAAAACTTTCCTGTTCTTCTTCATTTTCCTTTCGAAACTGCTCTACAATCTTCTGCACATCACATTCATCTTTAAAGTTCTTTTCCAAAACGTCCATCATATCGTCGTAAGAGAGATATGCGCTGACGTTTTCATTGACCGCACCGGACATTAAGGCAAACACTTTTGACATCTGGTCTTTAATGGTCTCAATTTCTTCGCTGTCAGGCCTGTCCTGTATATGTTCTGTATAGTCATAGGTATTTTTATCCTTCATATATAACTTTGACTTTACAACACGTCGGATTATGCTTTCAGCCGTAAGTACTTTTTTCCATTTATGTTTTTCTTTAACCAGCGTACAGAACATCTCCAGATCGAATCCCAGTGCAAAATATATTTTCATTTCATGGATAAACCCCACCTGATCCGGAGTAAACCCGCCAAAAGCCTTCTGAAAATATGCTTTTATTGTATCCCCGTCAAAATATTCCCGGATAAAGTCTCCCATCTTTTCATCTTTCTTCTCCATGGTAAGGGAAAGGAATGCTTTCAGCCGCTCCCCATCATCCAGATTCATTTTTAGAACCCGTTTATAAAGCTGAATCATACAGGCTCTGTCTGTTAATTCAATCGGTATCTCCAGATATTGATTCGCCCAGCGGATGGCACGCTTACACTGGCCCAGTGATATATCTCCGTATACAACAGCCGCCCCAGGAAGTCTCGCTTCTACCAGACAGCCCACCGCCAATAAATAGAGGTGATACGGCTCCCCCTGTGTTTTGCCACCCCAAAGTTTTTTAATATCCGGAATTCGATTGTCATCCTCCTCAATGCATCCCTTTGCGGATAAGATTGACCAGAACACATCCTGATCCAGCTGATCCCGGAAACCTTCCCCATAATACTTCAGCGTCTTGGGAAAATGAAAGGACTCGCCCCGCTTTTTACTTACCAGGTCACCACTGGTAAACCATCCTGAATGTCCATATTGATTAGTGATCTCTCTGGTTTTCACATAAAACGAAAATGCCTGACCGTATTTCTTGGCAGTTACACGGTTTAAAAACGGATAATTCCGAATCAGAACCAAACTTTCTTTATATACTTTTTCCCATTCCTCTTTTGCAATCTTTTCCGGAACTACGTCCAGTGAAATATGAATCCCCATCGTTTACCTCCTCATATATGCGTATAATAGTTTTCTATTTCATCATAGACGATTAGATTGGGGAAGTCATTGAATTACAAATTCAAAAAAATGGGGGAAAAGGTTCTTCTTCATGTAATATGTATCTTTTATATTCCTATAATATTATTAATCATATGTTTTGTGATTTATTATTTCAGAATACTACAAAAAGAAGAATATTGCAAATTAAATTTATACCTTATAAAAAAAATCAGAGAAAGGCAGCTGACTGCCTTTCCCTGATTTAATCTCCCTTATATCTGAACCAAAACTTTTCATCCGGATTTTCAATTATTATTCTGCCATTTTTATTATATGCAACCATGATACTGCATGTTTGGTCTTCATTACCTATTATAAAGGGAAATTCTTTCATATTAGTAGCTGCCCCGATATTCCCCTCTCTATCCATTGCAATTACAGACATACTTCCAATTTTATCCCTATGTTTGCCCAGCATCTCAATATGATAATTCAGTGCATGCTCACATGCATCCTGTACATTTTCACCAGATCTCATACATGCAACAATCGAATACGCAAGGCAGCCTTTCATAATTTCTTCTCCAACACCGGTAGCTGCTGCACTTCCTATTGCGGAGTTGGCATAAAATCCAGAACCAATTATTGGACTGTCCCCTACCCTTCCCGGATGTTTTAAAAACAAGCCGGATGTGGATACTCCGCACGCAAGAGATCCCCACTTGTTTCTCCCGATTACACATACCGTATCATGTCCGTCATAGGCTTCTATATCTTCCCTAAGATTACTTTCAAAAGAACGTTCATACCGTTGCTTTGCCTTTGCCGTCAATAAATTCTGTTTATCCATCCCTTGAGATAATGCGTATTCTTCTGCCCCCTTTCCGGCAAGAAAGCAATTTCTGCTGCATCGGCTTAAGGAAAGTGCCAGTTCAATTGGATTCTTTATCCCCTGAACAGCCATTACCCCTCCTGCCCCCAGCGTGTCTCCATCCATAAAAGCCGCATCCAATTCTACAGATCCGTCCCTGTTTGGCAAGCCCCCATAACCTACGGATACATAATCCTCATTGTTCTCCACACTTTTAATTGCTTCAACTATTGCCAGATGCAGGTTTCCATCGTTTTTGAGAATCCGCATTCCTTCCTGGACCCCCTCCAATGCCATTTTCCAAGTTGCAACCATATATCCTTTCATATAGGAACCTCCCGTTTAAAGTTAATTATAAGATCCAAAAACCTCTCTCTCCTTTAAAAGTGAACCTGCTGCTTCATCTATTATAAAAATAAAATTTCCGTGTTTCTTAAGGATGGAAGCCGGAATAGCTTCGCTAATATCACCCTCCACCACTTTTTTTACTGCTTCCGCCTTGCTTATACCAGATGCTGCAAGTATCACACACTTAGCTGCCATTATTTCCTGAAAACCCATTGTATACATCTGCGACGGAACTTCACTATCCTTTAATTGAAACAACTTCTTTGTCGCTTCCATTGTAGAAATGCAGCTGTCAGCTATAAATAGCTTTGAGTCAAAAGGAGTCCCTGGCTCATTTGCTCCAATATGTCCATTTGTTCCCAGACCGAGAAATTGTATATCCCTCTCATGCCTCTGCAATATTAACTCATATCGTTTTAACTCCTCATCCTGATCCGAAGCCTGAGCATCAAGTCCAAAAATATTTTTTGGTTTAATATTAATCCTATTATATAGATAAGTATGCATAAAGGAATGAACACTATAAGGCATATTTCTTTTCCCTACATACTCATCCAAATTAAGAAAAGTACAATTGCTTATATCAAGCCCAGTATTAATTACTTCTGCAAATCTGGTCAAAAACCTCTTAGTTGTAGCTCCTGTGGTAAAAGACAGAACAGAATCACTTTTCTTAGTAACCTGGTTTATAAAATACTGTAATAGCATATCTGTCATTTCATTATAATCTTTTACTTTAATTAATCTCATTTTACTCCTTTAACTACCTAATATTTATTGCTTTTTGGCATGTCCGGAAGTCATACCTATCCTACTTAACAAATATTTTATTCGTATCCATCATAAAAGGAAAAAATACACCATTTAAATTACTTAAAGGCAAAACTTCATCTTTTATCCTGATATTTAATACTTCTCTAAAAAAGATTTGTCTGTCGATAATCCTCTCATATACTTTCGGATACTTGTTTTGCAGTTCATTTCTCAACTTCTCATCTGCCACAACCAGACCGTCTTCACATATTGCAGCCATTACCGGACTGGCAGATGAAGCAATTATATCCGATTGTAAATGAGCACCGCTAATCACAGGCTCTGCACCACCTTTTCTTGTAGATGCATTAGACCATTCCTCTGTACCGATATAATGACCCGGATTAAGAGACACCCCAAATTGGGGATCCCCAATCAGATCCATAACACTGTCATAAAGTTCCCCAGCCGATACCCCTAATCTCAGCGTCTCGTACCAATTTGCTACCGCAAGAAAATACGTATAATAAAATTTATCTAAATATCCAGCCAGCTCATCACTACACGTATCCTCACCATATGCAGCAATAGACGCCCTGGAAACCAGATTCCCTTTTATTCCATAACACATCCCACATACATCTCCCAGCTGCAAAACAGATTCTCCCGGCGACCGCAGGCCGATTCTCACGCTTGTACTGCCAAAGTTACAAATCGGGTGCATACTTCTGGGGTCAAACCCAACTTTAGCTTCCATAGGAAGTTCGTATTCTTTCATTCCAATTCTCAGATTTTTAAGCATTCTCTGAATAACACCGGTACATCTGTTTGCCTGGTTCTCTGCCCAGGCAATCTCTTCTGCGCAGTACAGACTCATTCGAATACCATCCGGAACCCGTATTAATTCTTGCGTAAAATCACACACACTATTACAGCTTTCTATCAAACTTGTCAGTATCTTGGATGGAATATCACTGATACGCCTGATATCCCTTCCATCTACTGGGTTCTCCTCATATTTATAGCCTGCCACCCCAGTTTTTACCGAATTTCCTACAATTTTTTTAATTATCTGTTCTAAAGCCGGCGATTGGTCTCTTGGCTGGCCCTGCAGACTGAAATTCTGATATAGTACAGCATCCACCTGAAATGGAATATCCTCTATGTACCCCCACCCTTCATTTCCCACGATTAAGGTTACTTTCCCTTTTTCATCAATGATTGCTAAAGCCTCTTCAAATCGAGGGTCAAACCCACAAAAGTATTCTATATTTGCACTATGTTCACGATCTCCATATAAAACAACCTGGGAAATGTTATTTTCTTTCATACGGTTTGTAAGCTTATCAATACGAAGCTTATACACCTCTGCACTTAATTTATTGACAGGGGCACAGTCAGTTTCCTTTAAACAGGTTTCTTTTGCATTTATATATTTTATTTTCATGATCATATACCGTCTCTTTCTTAGACATTATAGTATTCCAGATATTTTGATGTATTCTGAAACATTTCCCCAAACATTGTTTCAATATCACGAATTGGCAATGAAATTAATGCATCATTGGCAAATGCTAAAAATGCAGGTTTTAATGAATGGGAGATGCACGCATCGATCAGCGCATTCTGTGCATAGATATGTGGTCTTGTCAACTCCAGAATATTTTTATCCATTTCCCCGGCAAAAACCGGCTTAACATTGTTGCAGGAAAACACTGCATTTGTTTCCACTACCACACCTGATTCTATATTGCTGATTTGACCATGATTAGGCATATTTACATTGGTGATAAAAGTATCCAGCCCTAATATTGCCTTCATTTGCCGGACTCCCTCCTCACCTGACAAATTTATTTTTACCTTTTCTTCTCCTGCTGCCTGTTTTCGGCTCTTTTCTAATAATCCAGCCAGATTTTCTTTTCTCCAGCTAACCGGAGTCAATGAAAACTTATAACTTTGAACTACTTCGGGATTCTTCAGATACCATCCCGGACAAAATTCAGCCAGGTGACGGTCTCCTGCTGCCGCTATTACGCCAAACCTTCGGAACAAATCAAACTTAACACAATTAGCATTTGCAAAATAACTGTTCAGCCAATTCTTTTCACCGTCTAATTCCAAACCATCTTTGTAGGTTTCTGCTGCTTTCTCATACAATGGTAATAAATCCATCCCCTGATAGGCAGCTTCATTGATCCAGGTAAAATGATTTAATCCCATTACATTTACTACGATCTCATTCCTGGATATTTTATCGATACCAAATTCTTTCTCAGCCAGGCGGGCCAGCAGTTCCTGAGTACCAAATACTTCATGACAGCAGCCAAATGCCTTGATTTTTGGAAATACTTCATACAATATCCGTACACACGCCCCCATTGGGTTGGTATAATTAATTACCCATGCATCGGGAGCTGTCTCCTTAATTGCATTTGCTATCTCCACATACATAGGCAGTGTCCGCAAAGCCCGGAATATTCCTCCCGGACCTGTCGTATCTCCAACAGATTGATAAATTCCATATTTTTCCGGAAAATGTACATCAGACTCCATTTCATCAAAAGTTCCGGGTAATATAGAAATTACTACAAAATCTGCATTTTCCAAAGATTCTTTTAGTGAATTACATGCACGATACTTAAAACTTTTACTTTTCCCCTCTTCCTGTAATGCATTACCTATTAAAACATTATTCTCCGCTGCTTCCTGATCTATATCATAAAGTGTTACAATGCCGCTCATCTGATCCTCTACAGCCAGATCACTCATCAGATTCCACGCCCATCCCCTGGATCCACCACCAATATATGTGATACGGACATCCTCCGCTTTATTATCTTTAATATACATACGCTTCTCCAATCTGCCCTGTGGCTTAACTTAGTATTTTCCTTTTTCTCGAACTATTTCCAATGCCCGGAGATAGTTATCTGTCTTAGCTCCATACTGAACTGAATTCGTAGATCCAAATATATATCCACCTCCCGGCATTAACACTTCCAGATTTCTTTCCACCTCCTGCTTAACCTCCGGTAATGATTTTTCTACCAGCGTTTCGCATTGCACCCCTGTCCAAAATGTTAATCTGTCACCATACTTCTTTTTTAATATTTCATTACTCATGCCGGCACTTTCCTGAACCGATTGATACCCCTTGTATCCAGCATTTACAAAATCATCCATGATGTCCCATATATTTCCACAGCAGTGGTAAAATGGTATCATTCCCGCACTTTCAATATCTCTGTTTACCTGATGGATAACCGGCATAAATACACTTCGTATACTGGCAGGATTGATGATACATCCCGAATTCATCCCAAAATCCTGCCCCTGCATCATAATATCTACACCTTTTTTTGCACAATAATTAATTATTTTCCGGTTGTATGCTAAACATACCGGCCTCATTTTTTCAATTTCTTCCGGAGCTGTCAGCGTCAGCATTAAATCATGATCATAATCTCCATGAAAAGCATTAAATAAAGGATTGTAGATATCAATACTCCTGCACAATATGGTCTTTTCTTTTCCAAACCTCTCGCAGCAATAATCGATTAGTTCAAACTGGGATTCATCCATTTCTTCTATATCTTCTAATGCTCTTTCTATATCTTCTCTTTCAATTTCTTCTTTACCTTCTTTTTTAGTTACACATGAAATGGAGTCATTACTTGCAGCATATTTATATACATTGCCCCTACAATCCTGCCACGTTCCGGCGCTTATTTCACGGGGTTTGTCTGCCGTATGATGCTTTTTAGAAGGAACTAGTTCTACCGTTACAATGTCCAGGTCTAACGCCTCTATTAAAGCTGCATAATCCTCCTTCATACTGCCAACCACCTCGTCCCGGCGATTATCCCAAAGTGCCAGCGTGGTATCTTTTCGATTCCTCCAGAAGGTATGTCTGCCAATTATATGGGATACATGGTCATGGTCAATTCCCCATTCTCCAATAGGTACCCTATCCGGTTCTTCATGGTTTATTGTTTTAAAAACACGTTCCTTCGATGTCATTTTACTTCCTCCATTGATGGCGGTGTATGGGATGATATCCACTGATATGCCTGTCCCCCATGCCATTTATGCTCTCCCTGGAAAATATCATGATATATATTTTCTTCTTTCCCAAACAGCCTCATAGCTTTTCGAATGATTTCTACCTGAGGAAACACATTTTCCAAACCATCCTTTCCATTCAGAAAATCTGCATCCCCGGTTTCTATCAGTACTGGCCTTGGGCAGATTAATGCTCCGATATCCCCTATGTCGGCATTCCTCCATAAATCAGGAACATAGTTACACAGACAGTTATAATTGATTAGCAGAGACTGCAGGTATCCATAGAAATAACCGCTTACCACACAGCTTTCTATTCTGGTATCCATTGCAGCCAGCCATAAAGACTGCATACCTCCCCCGGATAAACCAGCGCATGCAATGTGTCCATTGATAAAATCACAACTTAATGCATAGTCCACAAGCCTCATTAAATCCCACAACCACATTCCCATGACAGTTTGTCCCAGAGACATTGCCATGACATTCAGATATGAGCAAGAAGAAGCCAGCAATTTTTCATCTTCCTCACCCTGATCGTAACACTCTCGTCTTTCGCCAAATCCACGGGCATCCGGAGCAAATACCACATACCCTTTCCTGGCAAAAACTTCTCCATAATTATAGTTGTAATGATCTATAGTCTCTGCAACCACTTTTTTATCCCGAACACCTGCAACCGCTTCTTTCCCATTACTGGAATGTCCATGGCAGGCAATCAAAGCCGTCCTTTTTTCTCCCTTTTGTATATCAGTTGGAACTAACATATAAAATGGCATTAAAATATCTTCTTCGGTATGAATCAAGATCTTTTTTCTGACATAACCATCACAGGGGATTTCCTCTAAAATCTCAGGATTCGCCGGACATCTGTGCATCTGCCCTGTGCCGATCAGCCTGTGTAATTGTTCCCGCAGTGAATCGCTCCAGTCATGGAACTCCTGACGGTTTGTGGCACAAAAACTATGACTCCTATTCGTTTCTGTAAATATTTTTTCAAAATGCTGCCTGGATGTATAATAACTCATATGTTTTCCTTCTTTCCTATTCTTTTATAGATCCTATCATGACGCCTTTTACAAAATACTTTTGAAGATAAGGATATACCATTAAAATCGGTAAAATGGTAACTATGATAACAGAATATTTTAACTGCTGTGTTGCAAGGCTACGTTCAAATCCTCCCATAGAAGACCCACCCATGGATGACTGGGCATTTGATAAAATCAATATTTTTCTTAAGTACATCTGTATGGGATGCAGGTTTGAATCAGGCAGATACATCATCGCAGCAAAATATGCATTCCATTGCCCTACTGCGTAGAAAAGTGTCATAACGGCGATAATCGGTTTTGAAAGGGGCATAAAGATCTTATAAAAAATGAAATAAGGCGATGCTCCATCAATTGATGCTGCTTCTTCCAGCGTTTCCGGGATACTTTCTAAAAAGCTTTTGCATACAATAAGGTTCCATGCACTGATCAGATATGGAAAAATACAAGCCCACCTTGTGTTATATAATCCAAGATTATTAACCAGCAGAAACATGGGTATCATTCCTCCACTGAAGTACAATGTAAACATTACAAACAGCATTAGCTTTCGCCTCAGAAAAAATCTTCTTCGGGATAGCGGATAGGCAGATAGGAGTGTCAGGGCAACGCTTGTTACCGTTCCTACGACTGTATACCAGAGTGTGTTACCATAAGCTCCCCAGATTTCTTTATCTTCAAAGACCATTTTATATGCCTGGACAGAAAAGCCCTTTGGCAGAAAGAAAATATCATTCTTTGCAACGTGTTCTGCGCCGCTGATTGACATGCTCAGTGTATAGACTAAAGGATACAACGCAATCACAGAGCATAGTATTACAAATATATAAACACAGACCAGGAAAGCTTTGTCACTTATATTGCGTCTTTGTGATTTATTCATAAATGTCCCCCCTACCATAGTGATGTATCACTGAATTTTTTACTAAACCAATTTGCCCCAACGATAAATACCATATTAATTACAGAATTAAAAAGCCCGATGGCAGTTCCAAAGCTATAGTCGGATTGAACAATTCCCCTTCGATATGTATAAGTAGAAATTACATCTGCAACCTCATAAGTAGAGGGAGAATACATCAGAATAATTTTCTCAAAACCAACGCTCATAATATTTCCCATATTAAGTACAAGCATAATGATTATTGTTGGCATAATACAGGGCAATGTAATGTGAAGCATCTGCCTAAAACGATTTGCCCCATCTACTCTGGCACTTTCGTATAGCGCAATATCCACACCGGATAATGCGGCTAAGTAGATAATTGAATTCCATCCAAATGTCTGCCATATATTACTTACTACGTATAAAAATCGAAAGTATTTCGGCTCTGTCATAAAGCTCACTGCATCTTTACCGGTAATCATGGTATAGACGGTATTAATAACTCCGGTTGTTGGTGATAAAAAGTTACTCATTAAGCCGACAATCACTACAATAGAGATAAAATACGGCATATAGCTAATCGTCTGAACAGCCTTTTGAAATTTTTTTGATCTTATTTCATTTACAGCCAATGCAAAAATAATTGGAAATGGAAAACTCCATACCAGTGTATACAGGCCGATTAAGAAAGTATTTTTTAAAAGTCTTGGAAAAAATGGATTTCTGAATACCTGCATAAAATTGTCCAGTCCTACAAATGGCGAACCGTTAATGCCAAGAGCCGGTTTAAAGTCTACAAACGCAAGAAACAGCCCTCCCATTGGTAAATAGGCAAAAATAAAAAAGAATATTATCATTGGCATACACATAACCAAAAGATGACGGTCACGGTAAATGAGCTTTTTCAGCGGTACTTTTATCCTTCTTTCAGTACTCCTATTTTTCTTCATGCTTATACCCCCTCTTTACATTTTTATGTAAAGCAGAGCACTACGGCGCACTCTGCTTTTAAACTATTAACTAATTTGCCACAAACCGGTCATAAGCACTTTGGTGTACCTCCAATAACTGGGATAATCCATAGGATTCTACAGTAGCCACATACTCATCGAATTTATCCAAAGACTCTTTTCCTTCTATAAATTTTATAGCCATTTCATCGCAATAAGTTTCAATATTTGTTTCAACCTCAGTACGTATTGCATTTTCTTCATCCGTAAAAGCCAGTGCCGCCTTTGTTCCGCTATTTGGAAACGGCTGCCGTATCTGGTCACTTGTAAAGCTATTGGCAAAT
>NZ_JNGB01000094.1:0-9384 GCF_001029355.1 Robinsoniella sp. RHS | reverse complement strand
AAATCTGTAAATCTATCCGGGACAAGAAGAACACACCGATTCTTATGGTTTCGGCGAAAAAGGATGATATCGATAAAATCCGCGGTCTTGGACTGGGAGCAGATGATTATATGACAAAGCCCTTCAGCCCCAGTGAGCTGGTAGCAAGAGTGAAGGCACATATGGCACGTTACGACAGATTAATCAGCAGTAATGTCCAGACAAATGATATTGTTGAGATTCGCGGTATTAAGATAGACAAGACGGCCAGAAGAGTCTGGATTAATGGAGAAGAGAAGACATTTACAACAAAAGAATTTGATTTATTAACGTTCCTGGCGGAACACCCGAACCACGTATTTACTAAAGAAGAATTATTCAGCGAGATATGGGATATGGAATCTATCGGTGATATTGCAACCGTAACGGTGCATATTAAGAAGATTCGTGAGAAGATTGAGTTCAACACGGCGAAGCCTCAGTATATAGAGACGATCTGGGGTGTAGGGTACCGGTTTAAGATATAAAAACTGTTCAAAATTGAAAAGAATTATAGTGAGAGCTGTCCTGATTATAAATTGGGACAGTTTTTTTGTGTTGGGAAAATTATCTTAATTTTTCTATTTAAGGAGTTGACATAAACAAAAAAGTATGCTTTAATACACATATAGTTAATTAGTCAAGTAACTAACCAACAAACAAGAGGTGGTTTTCATGAAATTAAACTTTGAGGATGAAAAACCTATTTTTATGCAGATAGCGGAGGGCGTTGAAGATGCGATTCTGACAGAGGCTTTTCAGGAAGAGGGACAGATCCCCTCAATTACGGAATTTTCAGTAACTTATAAGATCAATCCGGCAACCGCCCTGAAGGGAATCAATATGCTGGTTGAGGAAGGCATTGTTTATAAAAAGAGAGGTGTAGGTATGTTTGTAGCAGTGGGAGCGGTAGAGAAGCTGAGACAAAAGAGGAAAGATCAGTTCTTTGAGCACTATATCAGTGGAATGATTGAGGAAGCAAAGCGATTGAATATTTCAGATGAAGAATTATTAGGGATGATAGAAAGGGGATTTAGGAAATGACAGGGATTGAAGTAGTAAATATCAGTAAAAGGTTTAAAGACACCGTGGCACTTGATCATGTGAATCTCCTTTTTGAGGAAGAAAAGATCTATGGACTGCTTGGAAGGAATGGTGCGGGTAAGTCTACATTGCTTAATATTATCAGTAACCGTATTTTTCCGGATGAGGGGCAGGTTCTTATGAATGGAGTACCGGTGAGGGAAAATGATCAGGCATTGGAACAGATTTATCTGATGAGTGAAAAAACATTATATCCGGAATCTATGAAAATTAAAGAAGTTTTCAAATGGAGTAAGGAATTCTACAAAAATTTTGATACGGATTTTGCAATGAATATGGCAGAGCAGTTCCGGTTAGATGTGAAAAAGAAGGTCAAAGGATTATCGACGGGGTATACTTCCATTTTTAAAAATATTATTGCATTATCGGTAAATGTACCTTTTGTTTTCCTGGATGAACCGGTATTGGGACTGGATGCAAATCACAGGGAACTGTTCTATAAGATTTTAATTGAAAAATATAGTGAGAATCCTTTTGCTGCAGTGATATCCACACATTTAATAGAAGAAGTTTCCAGCGTGATAGAGGATATTGTAATTATTAAAAACGGTCAGGTAATCCGATCGGAAACACGGGAAGAGCTTCTTAGCAGAGGCTATACGGTTTCCGGAAATGGAGCGCTTGTGGATACGTATATAAGAGGAAAAGAAGTAATTGGTACAGATGTTTTGGGAGGCTTGAAAACTGCGTATATCATTGGCAGACCGGATCGTGCTAATCTGCCGAAAGGATTGGAGATAACCGGGTTAGATCTGCAAAAATTATTTATCCAGTTGACAAATTAGGGGGAAAGATTATGAAACTGAAGTCGGTATATAAATATCAGATGAGAGAGTACGTTAGTGCCGGAACAGGCTACGCTGCTGTAGTGCTGTCGCTGATTATCTTTTTCAGCGGGTTAGTAATATTTGGGCAGATTGATGCCGGCGGTTCTTTTTCCGGATTAGAATTTGGAAGCATTATATTTGGATTTGTAATGGGATGTTCCTGTTTCCAGGAGGGATTTTTACTTATGATGCAAAATGGAGTTTCCAGAAAGACAATTGTTTTCAGCAGAATTTTAACCATAATAACCAGCAGCATTGCGCTTGCTGTATTAAATGAGCTGATTACGCTGGTCTGCAGGATATTTGTACATTTCAATAAAAACATTATATTTGAAATCAATATTCTCCAGGTTATGTATCCCCAAATGCTGGGTGAAATGGAATCCCTGCCGTTATTCCTGATAAATATTCTGTTTTGGAGCCTGGCGCTTATGATGGCTACGCTGCTTGGATATTGTGTCAGTTCCTTACTGTATCATCTGTCAAGAACAACAAAGATTATTTTAGGAGTAGCCCTCTCTGTATTTGCTGTGGTTTTACTTCCAATTATAGATGTATTATTGGTTAAAGGGATCTATAAGAAATTACTGGACTTTTTCTTAATGGTAATGGGACAGAAAAGCCAGAATCCGTTTATTGCAGTGATTACATTTCTGGTAAGTACGGTAATTCTGGGAGGAATCAGCTATTTGTTAGTAATTCGTGCCCAGGTGCAGAAATAGAGGGAGAAAAATATGAGGTTAAAATCAGTTTTTAAATATCAGTTTCGGGATTACAAAATTTCCTATGTATTATTTTTTGGGATTTTACTGTTTCTGGAATTAGCAAACCTTGTTGGAATTAAGATAAGTGGCATGGAAGATAAGGGAATTTATTTCCGCAACGAATCAATGGTAGTATTGGCCGGGTTTATTATGGGAGCAAATTCATTTCGGGAAAACTTCCAAATGCTGATGCAAAACAATGTCAGCCGTAAAATGATAGCGGCAGGAAGAATTTTAAATACACTGTTAAGCGGGATTGTTCTGGCGGTTATTTGCAGACTGGTTTCCCTGGTTTATGAACTGGCAGCATTGGGAGACGGTAATCTGCGGGCAGGAAATATCTTTGGCAAAATATACCCATCCTTTTGGGAGCAGGCAGGTGGATTGGAGAAGCTGGGGGTGGAACTTCTGTTCTGGTCAGGCTTTGTCATTCTATTTACGATGATAGGATATTTCTTCGGAGCTTTGTATTATAATCTGGGTAAGATTCAAAAGATGGTAATCAGCATTGGAGTTCCGGTATTCTTACTGATTGTGTTGCCGATCGTAGACCTGTATGCTGCAGGCGGCAGAATCGCAAAGTTCTTTTTGGGGATGCTTGCCCTTTTGTTAGGAGGCACGGGTGGTAATCCTGCATGGTCCTTCCTGAGTACTTTGACCGGTTCGGTAATATTTGGCGGTATTGCAGTACTGATTGTATTAAAATCTCCGGTGCAAAAATAAAAAAGAGACGCTATAACCAGTTCTTTTATTGGTTGTAAGCGTCCCTTTTCTTTTAGAAGTCTATCTTAAAATAATAAATCCCATAAATGCAGCATAGCCCAATAGCATGATCCACCCTTCCATACGATTCAGTATCTTGCTTTGCAATGCAAATATAAATACGGCAATGCTGGCAACGATCAGAATCATGATATCGTAAATAGAAAACAGATTGACTGCAACCGGATGGAGCGCTGAAGATGCGCCTAAAACCAGAAGGATGTTAAAGATGTTAGATCCTACCACATTTCCAAGTGCAATGTCGTTTTCTCCTTTTCGGGAAGCAACGATTGAGGTTACCAGTTCGGGCAGAGAGGTACCAAGGGCTACAATCGTAAGGCCGATCAGTGTCTGACTGAGCCCAAAAGATTCAGCTATGGAAACGGCACTGTTAACTACCAGATCCCCTCCGATTACTATGGCAGCCAAACCGCCGATGATGCAGATGCCGCTTAAGAGCGGGGATAACTGCTTGATACCGTCAGTAGAGTCTGCCTGAATTTCATTTCGGCTTTTTAGTGCACTTTTAACGGTGAACACCAGGAAGAGCACAAAGAAAGCAAGTAATATCCAACCGTCGATCTGGCCTACTTCATGGTCCAGAGACAGCAGAAGCAATACCGCGGTAATCACGATGGAGAAGGGAAATTCGCGTTTTAAAACGGAAGGTGTAATACCCATGGGCTTGATAGCAGCGCATATGCCCACTACAACCAGCAGATTAAAAATATTAGAACCAATAACATTACTTAGTGCCAGTTCATTTTGAGCCTCGATGGCAGCGGTGATACTCACGGAAGCTTCCGGCATGCTTGTACCAAATGCAACAACAGTAAGTCCGATGATGACACTGGGGATACGGAGAAGTCTTGCAATATTGGAGCTGCCTTCAACGAAGTAGTCGGCACCTTTTATCAGCAGTACAAATCCTATGATTAGCAGAACATAAGTTAACATTTTTTTCCTCCTTAAATGACCTGTTGTCATCATACTGAATTACCAGAAATTTGTCAAATTATTTTATATAATTTGTCAATAAATAGCAGGGTATCGGTTTTATGAAATAATTATTACCAACTATTGCAAAGAATTATGATCGATGTTATTATTTCCTATATTAAGCAAAAAACAACTGGAAAAATATTTACAGTAAAGGTGTTGTGTAATCAGTCAGAAAGTCAGACCCATACCGGCTTTTATTATTAAAAAATAAAATATGCGAAAGAGGTAATCCTATATGTTAAATATAATCTATGAAGACGGCCAGGTTTTGGTCTGTGAAAAGCCGTCCGGTGTAGCGGTACAAAGCGCGGGAATTGGCACTATGGATCTGGAAAGCAGAATAAAAAATTATCTGAGTACAGAAAATAGTGGAAATGGCGAGCCTTATCTGGGAGTTATCCACAGGCTGGATCAGCCGGTTGGTGGCGTACTGGTATTTGCGAAAACGCCGATGGCTGCTGCGGATTTAAGTAAACAGGCAGGTAATGGGGAGATGGATAAAAGGTATCAGGCTGTAGTATGTGGAAAACTTCCCCAAATCCAGGGAGTGCTTGTGGATTATCTGTTTAAAGACGGTAAAACCAATACGTCCAGAATTGTCAAAAAGGAACAAAAAGGTGCCAAAAGGGCGGAATTACATTATCAGGTTCTGGAAGAAAAAGAAGGCTTGTCACTATTGGAAATTCACCTGATTACCGGGCGTCATCATCAGATCCGTGTGCAGCTGGCTGGTGCAGGAACACCTTTGTATGGAGATAAAAAATATAATCCCAAAACAGCAGGTGACCAGAGAACAACTATCGGTTTATACGCCTGTAAGTTAAGCTTTTTACATCCAAAAACAAAAAAACAGATGGCTTTTTCCTGTGAACCCAAAGGTGATGCTTTTTCAATATTCACGTCCAGATAAAAACATGGCGGATATTGCCATTTGTACCAGATGTCTGTCTTCTAATAATGAATAATCAAAATGAATCTGCACATCCTATTCTTACAATATAGGAGGGCGAAAGGATGGGCAGAGCAGAGAAATATAAAGAAGTACTTATCGTAATAGGGATTGCAATTGCAGTATTCGTTGGAATGAAATACCTGCTGCCATTTGTAGCCCCTTTTTTTATTGCGTATATTATCGTGCGGATACTGAATCCATTTGTAAAGCGGCTGCAGCGCAGGATAAAAATAAAGAAAGAATGGCTTGCGGCTGTGGTACTGGGATTCTTTTCAATTTTACTGATTGGCGGACTGTATTATCTGACAATCCAGCTGTTTGCGCAGATTAAAGCCATAGTATCCAATCTGGACAGTTATGAAAAAGAATTCAGACTGATTCTTGGAAACTGCTGTTCTGCGATGGAGCAGACGCTGGGGATTCAGGCAGAAGCCATTGAAGATTTTGTATATCAGAATATTCAGGTTATGACAGACCGTCTACAGGTATATATTGTGCCGGATATGTTTAATTATTCACTGCAGTATCTGCTTGGTTTTGTGAAAGCGGCAGGATTATTTTTTGCATTATTTGTATCTGTACTGCTTTTATTAAAGGATTATGACGAAATACATGATAAACTTAAAAAGTTTGAATTATACCGCAGAACAGCTACCGTTTTGAATCGGCTTTGGGGACTTGGCGGAGCCTACTTTAAAGCACAGCTCATTATTATG
Organism: Robinsoniella sp. RHS; assembly: GCF_001029355.1. Taxonomy (NCBI): domain Bacteria; kingdom Bacillati; phylum Bacillota; class Clostridia; order Lachnospirales; family Lachnospiraceae; genus Robinsoniella; species Robinsoniella sp. RHS. The sequence continues at coordinate 3,239 of NZ_JNGB01000094.1, read as the reverse complement.
AGTATCGTTTCTGTTATCTGTGTTGCAGGACTGTGGGTGATTCGGTATCCCTATGCCCTGTTGGTTGGATTGCTGATCGGCGTATCGGATGCACTTCCATTTATCGGAACCGGAACGATACTGATACCCTGGGCGTTGGTATGTGCTCTGCAAGGTGATTTTGTACACGCTGCAGCATATGCCACGTTGTTCTTTGTTGCAAATACTACCAGAGAATTTCTGGAGCCTAAGATGATTGGAAAAAAACTTGGTGTTTATCCCATTGTAATTGCAGTTGCAGTGTATGCAGGAATCTGTATTTACGGGGTTGCCGGGGTAATTCTTGGACCATTGACTTTGCTGGCTATTGTGGAGATTTACAAAGAGATTAAGAGAGGGGAAGTAATGGAAGAGTAGATTTTACCTGTTTACCAATGGTTATCCATGTCTAACACAGCATCATTGACAATTCTATTGTATTTCTATATCATATAAGATAGAATAATAAAGAATTAAAATAAATGTTCAGGGAGGCAGATATGTACAAGGTATTATTAGTTGATGATGAAGCCCTCATTCGAGAGGCTATCAGTGAAAATACAAGGTGGAATGAATTGGGTTATGAATTGGTCGGTGCTTGCAAAAATGGGAAAGAGGCAATGGACATGATCATACAGAATCCACCGGATCTCCTTCTTACGGATATCTGTATGCCGCATGTGGACGGCATGGAGCTGACAAAGTTTGTATATGAACAGTATAAAGATACTAAAGTAGTGATTATCAGCGGGTATGATGAATTTGAATATGCAAAAAAGGCTGTAAAATATCAGGTTGTAGAATATATACTGAAGCCGATAACCGCTTTTGAACTTTCTGAAACACTGCTGAAGGTAAAAGAAGCTCTGGATGCAGAACAGCTGAAAAAACAGAATATGAAGAAAATACGTGGAGCCTATATCAGCAACCTCCCGTTGATGCGCGGGCGCTTTTTAATTGGACTTTTGCAGGGAAATGTGAATGAAGAGACAATTCAGGACAAGCTCATGGATTATCAGATCCAGTTAAACGGCAGCCATTTTATGGCAGCAATGGTACTGGGGGATGATCTTTCTCCGTTTTTGAACCAGGAAGCGGATACGAAGACCGATCTGGCTTATTTTGCTATTTATAATATAACGGCTGAGATTATGGCATCGTATGGTGCTGGAGTAACATTCCAGGCATTTGAAGAAAAAACCGTAATGATCTTTGCGGGGGATGAAAATCTGGAAGAGAAGGCATTGCGTGTCTGCGAAGAGATACAGGAGGCAATATTAAAATTTTTAAAAATTGAATCTACCATCGGTCTTGGCAGGATGGTAAATTCTTTGTCTCTGGTCTACAGTTCCTTTAATGATACGAAAAAGTCAATGGAATACCGTTTCCTACTGGGTGGAAATCAGGTGATTTATGCCAAGAATCTAAGGGACAGCCAGGAAAGCCAGAATGTGGACGTCTCAAAGTGGGCAAATCAGATTGTACTGGCGATTAAAACCAACAATGAACATGAAATACGAAAATATGTACTGGGATTTGTACAGTCATTAAGAGATGCATATGTGACAAAAAACAGAAGTATTTTCTACGTACAGAACATGGTGCTGTCCATTATGAATGAACTGGATGCTTCTACATTAAGCGAAAGCGAGATCTTTATAGAAGAAAGAGAACTGTTGAATTCCATCTATGAAAAGGAACATCTGACGGATATAGCGGAAGATTTAATTCAGTTTGGCAAGACTCTGTCCCACAGTATGAAAGACCAAAAGGACAGCTACTGTAAGAAACAGGCACTGCAGGCGCTGGATTACATAGACAAGAATTATGGTGATTCTAAGATCTCCCTGAATTCCGTTTGCCTGCATCTGGCGATGAGTACCAGTTATTTCAGCTCTATTTTTAAAAATTATACCGGGGAGACCTTTATTGAGGCGTTGACTAAGAAGCGGATTGAGAAGGCAAAGTCTCTGATTGAAAATACAGCAAAGAAAACTTATGAAATCGCAGAAGATGTGGGATATAGTGATCCTCATTACTTCAGTATCACATTTAAAAAGATAACGGGGATGACTCCTACAGAATATGCAAAAAAGATGAGGTAATTTATGGATAAGAAAAAAAGGGGTGAGGCAGTACGGTTTCTATTTCACTTTAAAAGTATACGTAATTCGATGTTGTTTTCCTTTACGCTTGTGGTTGTGCTTGCGTTGCTGATATTCCTTCTTTTCTCTTTGAATTACACGGAAGAAACAGTTCTGGACAATTCAAAGGATTATACTAAGCAGTTGGTGGAGCAGGTAAATTCAAATATTGATTCCTATATTAGCTATATGGAATCCATCTCCCAGATGGTAACGGACCATTCCGATGTTGTGGACTATCTCTTTGGAGATGGCAGTACTGGGGAATCCTTAAAGCTTCGTCTGCTGGAACAGTTTAAGACCGTTCTGGATACCAGGGAAGATATTTATAATATAGCTGTTATCGCAGATAATGGGAAGATGGTGCTGAACCGTGGAGTAGCGACACTCAATCCCAGTGGGGATATCCCAAATAAGCCCTGGTATTTGAATACGATTAAAGCAAATGGGGCTGCTGTAGTATCCGGTTCCCATGTGCAGAATGCATTTAAAGATAAATATCAGTGGGTAGTTACCTTAAGCAAAGGATTGATTAATCCGGCTACTAATAAAATTGAAGGGATTTTCTTTATTGATTTGAATTACAGTGCCATTAAAAGTCTGTGTGAAAAAATCGAGCTGGGTAATAAAGGATATATGTTTATTCTGGATAAAGACGGAAGCATCATTTATCATCCCCAGCAGCAATTGCTGAACAGTGGTTTGAAAGTAGAAGCAATAGACCGTGTTCTGGCGCAGGAAAATGGCAGCTTCATTACAGATGAAGGTAATGGCAGTAAATTATATACGGTCAGTACTTCCAGGGAAACCGGTTGGACCATAGCAGGTGTTTCTTACATAGGAGAGCTGATCAAGAACAAAGACGAAATGCAGATATTTTATCTGGTAATAGCTTCCGGGCTGTTTGCTTTGGCCATGATACTCGCGGTTGTGTTGTCGAAAGAAATTACAAAGCCTATTAAGGATCTCAAGGATTCCATGAAAGAAGTAGAGCGGGGAAATTTCCAAAATGCAGCATTTGTCAGCAAAGGGGAAAATGAGGTGGCAAGCCTTGGCAAATCATTTAATATTATGACA
>NZ_JNGB01000093.1:0-16446 GCF_001029355.1 Robinsoniella sp. RHS | reverse complement strand
AAATACACGCCATTGTGGATGCTTATGGAAATCCAGTGTATTTCATGATCAGTGAAGGACAACGCAACGATATTAATTTCGCGATTCCCTTATTGAAACATGTAAATTTAAAAGGAAGTAACATACTTGCTGATCGTGGATATGACAGTGATAAACTGATTGACTATATCTATGAGCAAGGTGGTGAACCAACAATTCCATCAAGAAAGGGAGCAAAGTTTGAACGTCATTGCGATTGGTGGCTATATAAAGAGCGGCATCTGATAGAAAAACTCTTTTTAAAGCTAAAGGCATTTCGTAGAATTGCCACCCGCTATGACAAACTTGCATTCACCTATCTGGGATTTTTGTGTATCGCTTCAATATTAATTTGGTTAAAATGACCAATGTGTAGCAATTTTAAAACACGCTCTAGAGAATTTTACGCCAACCTAAATAAAAATTGACGATCTGACCACACAAGAAAAGATAATTTATGATAAGACTAAGCAAATTTTTCAACTAATAGGTGGCCAACCTCATATTGTTAAGGAGATACAAATAGTAGATAAAATATATGAATCAGAACTATATATTTCAACCTTAGGTGCATGGATTCCTGCAACACAAACAATCTTAACAAAGAGAACACAATAAGAAAGTTTGGAATCATATACTGGAACGCATTTACACGAATGTGCCCATGCGAGAAGTGGTGCCGATGATGTTAGCCGTTCTTTTGAGCAAGAATTAACAAATATGATTGGCACATTATCAGCCAAACTTATACTTATATAAAATCATTTTACATGATTACTTTAACTCTATTAAAAAATCAGAGCCAAAATAGTACCAAACGGCTTAAAACAACCTCGAGAATGGCCATTATATAAGCATTTCCGGGATTCTGTCCGTTATTCGAACTCTGGTGCGGGTTGAGTGGTTGGGAGTGTTTTTGATACACTTTTTTGTTTTTTTATTGATGTATTATTTGTATTTTCTCGTGCGATTTCTCTGGTTCGGAATTATTAGAGCCAAAATAGAGTCAGAAAATCATCACGTAACATTATAATTCATGTTTATTATTAACTTTTATATATCGAATTCAAGTTTATAATAATGTAAACGCAAAATAGCAAGTACTCATCCATGTGTTGCGGAATCTCTTCTAAGAGATACTGTACATAATCAAAGGGCTTCAGATTGTTGGCTTTTGCTGTTTCTACAATACTGTAAATGATTGCGGAAGTCTTGGCTCCATTGATTGTATCTGTCATCTGCCAATTTTTCTTCCCGATACAAAAGCCCCGGATTGCCCTTTCGCTAAGTTATCTTCATATAAGGATAAGCATCTTTATACGCAGGATATTTTTATCCTCATCTTTTTAGAAAATACACTTAAATGCAGTGGCTTTGTCATCAAAGATGAGGATAACATATTTTATCTGAGTCCGAAAATCCTTGCCAGTTCAGCTTCATCATCTGGCCAAAGTGGTTGTTCAGCGTTTAATTCTGGATTGCTGCGGTCCATGGCAGATTTAATCATCTCCAAGGATGGCTTGGCATAAATCCTTGTAGTCTGAGTGGATGCGTGTCCGAGGATTCTTGACACCAATTCAAGCTCCACATCACTTTGATAAAGATTTGTGGCTCCTGTCCTGCGGAACATATGGGGATGAACTTTAGCTGGCAGATCAGGATGCTCGGGGCGTATCTTTTCGGCATATTTGTTAATGATCCGCTCAACATTGCCTGATGACATCGGATTAGCCTGATTGTGAATAAATGTATAAAACAGATAATCCGTAGCCGGTGCATCCTGATTATGAAAAAGCTTTATGTAATGCTCCAAGTGTTTTACAGTACCTTCAGAGATGGATACAATACGCTCTTTATCCCCTTTGCCATGAATCCTGAGATATGGTGTAGTGTTTTTAAGGTTTACATCTGATAGCTTTAGGGCCGGCAGTTCACTCAGCCTTATTGCTGAATCGTACAGTAATACAAGAATGGTAGTATCGCGTATCTCAATCTTGCGGTTGCCTAGGGCTGAAAGGAGAGCTTTTAAGCATTCTTCTGATAACAGGGCTTTTTCCTTTTCTGGATTTTTCAGAAAAGGAACACGGGATACCATTAGTGCTGTCTGCTGTTGGGTAATGTCACCATCAGCAGCATACCACATATACGACTTTATGGCTGCCAAACGCTGATTACAGGAAGCTTTTTCATAACCCTCTTTCTGCAGATACTCCATAAACCCAAGAAGGAAGTCCCGCGAGCAGTCCTGGAAACCGAATGTCCTAAGGGACAACCCCGGCATCGAAATGTATTTACGAAATACAGTCAGTGCATCCCGGTACGCTTTTACTGTGTGTGGGCTGCGGCTGCACTGCTTTGTGAGATACTCATCAAGGAAATCCCTTGTTTTGGAGAAAAACAGTTTTTCAAAGTCTTTATTCTTCATGCTGCACCTCCGGAATCACGCGGGATGTGATGGTATCCTAACGCCGGATTGTATCAAACGCATCCTGAACCAAATGGTAATAATAATACGATTCCAGCGGTCCTTTGTGCCCCAGATAGCTGCTGAGATAAGGCATCATTACCCGGAGACTGGTATCTGACTCCATCCAGAGATTTATCCTTTTAATTACAAAAGCATGGCGCAGGCAATGTACAGTTGGTTTTTTATCGCACGTCTGAGAAGCTTGTGTGGATCTCCAAAACTCGTTAAACTTCCGGTCAACAGATGTTTTCGGGATACATTTATCCGGGTATTTGCCAGGAAAGAACCATCCGTATGTGTCTGACAGTTCTTTCTCCAGCCATTGTTTGTATTCAATGCATAACTGACATACATCATCAGCGAGATGAACGATACGGTCCTTATTTCCCTTTGAGTGGATAATCGTCAGTGTCCCGCTGTGAGTATCCACATCTGCCAGCCTTAAGGTACAGGCCTCATTGTTCCGGAGACCGCAGCAGTATATTAGCCGGAACAACACCTTGTATTCGGTTGCGAGACGCTCAAAAGCCTTTACCGGCGCGTCTGATTCGTATAGATCAACCTGTTTAAAAAACTCCCTGATATCCTCGTCAGACATTAGGTATGGAACTGTTTTCTCAGGTCTTGGCAGCTGTGCCGGTATGTAGCTCGGTATGCCCATGGTATTCAGATGAATGCAGAAACATCTAAGTGCCTGTAGCCGGTTTGACTGCGTGGTTTTTGATTCGCTTAGTTGTTTTGCAGACCATGAATAATAGAGTTCCTTTGTGATTTCGGTCTTATCCACCTGTCTGGCTTCGCAAAACTGGTCAAAGCGGAATAACCAGTACGCAGGATTGTCAAACATAAAACCGGCTTCTCTACGGGCCTGTATATAAGCACTGATTAAATCGGCAAATATACTGGAATAATTGAAATCCTTATGCATGGAAGACACCTCCTTTTAAAGAGATGCCTACGGTACCCAGCGATATAGGGCACTGCCGCATCCGTTCCTCGTCCAATGAAAGATATTTATGCACGTTGCTGTCCGTACTGTGTCCGAGCGAGTCAGTGATAAGCTCTGCTTTCGTGCTTCCTCTTAACAGATTTGTTGCAAATGTTCTCCGCATCATGTGCCTGATAAATACATGTATGTCGGCACTTTCCGGTCTGCCATCACGAAGATATCTGAACAGAATGTTGCCAGTTCTCACCGGCATAGGCAGTGCGATGTTTTTGCCGGTTTTCTCCTGCGTCAGACATATGCTCCGCCTTGTCCAATCGATGTTGTCAAAACGAAGAAACACTATGTCACTGGCTCTGAAGCCCATGGTCAATCCGACACAGACAATGGCATAATCCCGCCGTTCTACAGGTGAAAGTGTATCACTATTGACAGACCATATATAGGCCATCTCTTCCGGAGACAGTGTCTGCACAATTACTGTCCGTGGAGCCGATATAGTCGGAAGGGCTTTATACAGATAGGGATTGCAGACCATGCCCTGTTCATAAAGATATATAAGGAAACACCTTATCCTGCAGTTATAAGCTGCTTTGCCCTCAGGCGTCGTATGTTTATCTTTACGGTTAAAATCCTGCAAAGTGTCCGTGGTGATTTCACAAAAATCATTTATCCCGTCTTCTTGCAGATACTGACAGAACCGGATGCAGCAGGAATGGTGCATGGTTATGGTTGATTTTTTCCATCCCTCACGCTCAAGCAGGGCAAGATAGGAACGGATGCTGTCAAATGCCCAGACAGGAAGTCTGTTAACTGGAGGAACATAAGACGGGTCACCCGTATAGGTGGTAGTAATAATGCCGGTTTTTAGATAGTGCAGGAACTGGCACAAGCTGCGCCTGTGCTGTTTCCAACCGGCACCCAGGAAAGGTTGCACATGATTGAACCATAACCACAGGTTTTCTTCGGTCCGGCTGAAGGAATGCATATCCAGAAAGATATAACAAAGCGTCAGGATATGTCTTGTACTTTTGAGGACGGTTTTCTTATACCGGGCATTAGCCATTTCCTTAAGAAATGTCTCTATAATCGACCAGGAAATAACCGGCAATTCAGTTTGGTTTGACCCCGGCAATTCGGTATCAGGAATCTCCACTATCTGATGGATTAGCAGCTTGTTAAGGGCAAGTGAAAAACCCAGCGAGCATTTCCCGTGGTCGGAACTGTACCTTAAAAACCCCCGTATCAAATCTTCATATACATCTTTGGAGATGGAAAATTTGTGGTAATCATCCTTGTGAAAACTCAGCAGCCCAGAATAATCAAGCTGGCTAATGCTTTGGAGTCCCTTGTTTTGCAGGTAGAATAAAAACCTTGCGCAGGAGATGCGGTAACGTCCATCATCAGGATTGACTAACTCATTGTCCAGAAAATCATCCAGTTCAGCTTTCAATGTTTCTGACAACCGGCAGTAGGCGGATTCCCTTACTCCCAAGTGATCTGGTGATATATGCCCTTTGGTATATACATCTTCCAGCTGGTCAACGCAATGCTTCCAGCCGGTATGCTGCCGATAGTTCCAGCAAGCTTTGTTGTCATCGATCCATCGATTTGCGGCGTCCGAAGAATAAAATATTTTTTCTCCAGTCAGATGTTTTCGCTGAGCGTTACAGCCACGTTCCGTAGCTGGTGGAAAGTCAGTACAGCCTTTTTGACGGAGCCTTTTCACCCAGTTGTAAAACGTTCCTGGTTTAATATCATGTTCCACACACCATTGATGATCAGTGCGGCCACTTTTGCGGCATTCCATAATTAGGCGATATTGTTCGTTTGTTGGTATTCTGGCACTTCTCATGAGCAATCCTCCATAAATGTATTTAGAGTAAAATGCCTGCATCTATCATTTCTATCAACAGAAAATGAAGTAAAATGCTTGCATTCTCTAACAATAATTATAGACTTAGTCTTAGGGCAAAACAATCCGTAGAATTATTTTGCGCTTACGATATTTTTCCAGATATGCCATCAGATGGGCAACTGTTTTATCAGTGACCGAAACAATACGCTTCTTATCCCCCTTTCCATGTATCCGGATATAAGGAACCGATGCCTGTGTATTGAGCGATGATACTTTTAATTCCAAAAGTTCTGATACCCATCGTATAAAAGAATCATCATTGTTCGGTCCCGCAGACCTGTCTTTGTGTTAGGAGGTGCTGCCAACAGTGCTGTAAGCTCATCCTCTCTGATTGTTTCCCGGAGACGTTTAGAACACGTAGAAATGGGACTTTTGATGCAGTAAGAGCTATGGATTGTAACGAAATATCACGATCCGCTGCATACCACAGATAAGCTCTTAATGCAGCCAGCCGGTTATTACATGTCCTTTCTGCGCACCCTGAATACTTAAGGAAAGCGATATAATCAAGAAGGAAGTCATGGGTACAGTCATCAAAACGGAACTTACGAATTGATAGATGCTTTTGGTCCGTCACATACGGTCAGAGCATCCCGATATGTCTCAATTATATGAATACTTTTTCGTACCTGTTTCGGGAGATAGTGGTTTAAATATTCGCTTGTCCCACCGAAAAACAGCTCTTGTATATCAGGTTTATTCTTCATTAGTACATACCTCCTGAATGAGCCTTGACGATGAGATATCTTTATCCCGAATAATCCGAAATACCTCCTGAATCTGATGATAATAATAGAACGTATCATCCGGACTGCAATGTCCAAGATATCTGCTCAGATATGGCATCATGACATCTAAAGAAATGCCGCTTTTATCCACAGATTCATTCTTTTCACGACAAAGCTGTGCCGGAGACTATGAACCGATGGGGCTCGGTCGAGATTCTCCGCAAAGGGTGTGCTTGCCCAAAACTGCCGGAATTTCATATCAATAGTCCCCACGCTGATCATACATTCCGGATTTCGTGCTGGAAAGAACCAGGCAGATATCACATGGTAAACAGAATTCAGAAGCGTTTTATACTGTCGGCAAATGTCCATAAGGTCCAAAGTTTGATAAACAATCCTATCTTTCCGACCTTTTGCCTGCCTGATCCGTATTGCCCCTTTTTCTAGGTCAACATCATCATGTTTCAGTTTCCGTGCTTCAGAGACACGAAGTCCGCAGCAATAAATAACCCAAAACAGTATCATTTATTTCACCCCCCCAGTCGCTTGAATACGGCGGCATTAAGCTTAGGGTGATAACGGTCTGTTTCTTTGAAAAACGAGAGGATCTCCTCATCTGAAAGTACATGTGCTACGACGTAACTCTTTTTATAAAATTGGTATACAGGATAAATCCGCATGATAAAGCTGATAAATATGTTGATAGGAAAATGCACTGACCGTCTCTAATCCGTGGTCATGGAAAAAGAGCATAACTTTTGAGCAGTAGAGCTTTGCTAATTCCCATGAACCTCATGTGTAACTGTCTACACATGACTTAAGATAATCGTCAAGCGGTGTTTTCAAGGAATCCGGCACCTTGTCGTAGGAAGGCCAGATCTGATACAGATACCTGTCCGATATCCTACCCGTAGAAACCATCTCTTCCATCTGTATCATGTACTGATTCCAGTAATAACATTTTTGCCGGGAATATACCTCTTTGATTGATGCAATCCAGTCGCTTGCTGTTTAATCCGAATAATCGTTTCTGCAATCAGCCAGATATACAGCAAAAGCACTGTAGCATTCCTCATGAGAAGCACGGCTGCTTGAGCAGACACGCTTCTCCCTGAGAAAATCCATTACCTTTGTTACGTTACGATAATAATCGTTCATGAAACCACCTCCATTTTTAAGATGGTTTCATTATCTCATTTCAAAAGATGTTATCCTCATCTTTTACAACAGAAAGTTCAGATGTAAAGAGCTTTATTGAAAAGATGAGGATAAAAATAATCTGAGGAGAAGCCACATGCAAGTATGATACGTTTTACACCAGCTTCAGCTAACATGTGCGATAACCTCCAGTATCTGTTTCAACAATGTTTCTGAAATAGAATTGGATAATTCGATGGAAAGAGAACCTGAACGGATTAACGGTGTTATTAAACGTATTTGCTTAGTTTCAATGCATTTCAAAGATATTTTTTGCTTCAATTACATATATTATTTTGACTTACTGATTTTTTGTTGCCAATATGTTGCCATCAAACATATCCTATTTATTGATTCTACAACTTCTTTAACGATGTCTAATATTTTGATACACTCTAAATATTTGCTCTTAAAAAACGTTTTCAACATTAATTCCATTCTGTATCAAATAACTTGTCATAGCTTTTATTCTACGAACTCGACTTGACCTGCCTTTTGTTCCAGAAGACATACTCCGAATATATTCCTGCACCATTTCATTACTATCTTTTACCCTTACTTGCATGTAGAATTTATTTAGAATATCTTTAATAGCACTTAAATCAGCGTCACTGTTATAACAGTTAAAACATAGTCCCCAAATTCCATATAAGTGACTAACACCTTCAATTTTATACTTATCATAATCTAAATCAAGTGCTTCCATATATTTCGTTATATTCATAAATTCATCTCTATAAGGTTGAATGTTAATTATTTGCGGTATCCATTTATCATATAAATCATCTAAATCTCTCTTCGTATATGCAATTACATTTTTCTCTAGCATGAGAAACAATAATTCTGATATAAACTCCTTATCCTCCATTCTATTAATTTCTAAATTTTCTAGCCGTTTTTTCCAAAATTCTAATTCTGCCATCTTCTCTACTAAAATATAAAAGTTTTCTTTATGATATTTAGCATGCCGTAACTCTTGATATGTTAATGGTTCTCCATTACGATTGAGACGATCAAATATTTCTTTAATAACCAGATTATCCTTTATATCAATGTATATAATAGGAATTTTATATCTCCAAAATCTTTTTTTATATTCTGGATAACGTTCTAAATCCTTGAAAGAAACACCGTTTAATTCATCATTCCCAAGAACACCACTCCCAAAATCATCAGGAAGACTAATTTTCCCTTCAATAAACTCAATTATTGTTGATAGTCGCTGTTTCCCATCAATTACATCATATTTAGTAGTACCAGTGTCTTCATCTATGTACATTCGTAGAAATATAGGCGGAATAGGAAAATTTTTAAATATTGAATCTATAAGAAATCTTCTTTTATCAAGATTCCATACCAAATTCCTTTGATACTCTGCCTCATAATTATATTTATTAGCTATATGTCCTTCATAAAATTCCGACAAGACAATATTGTTAGATTCCGTTACTAAAAAATCATTCATATAAACCTCCTAATATATCAGAATTGGCATACACCACATAATTAGAAAACAAGCTCTCCAATACAGCATTAAACTCACTTGGTAAATTGGGATTAATAACTTTCAAATTAACTCCTGCGTCCAAATCTAAAAATAATTCATCAAGTTCTAATCTATCTACATTCCAATACGACAGTCCACACAATAATACTTCGTCTTTTTCAATGAGTTTTTTTGCGGCTTCTCTTGCAATCACCTGTAATTCCTTTGACCAGTGACTTGAGAATCTTGCCGAGTCTCCTGCGGGAGGAATCATAGCATTGATTCTGGAGTTCACTCGCAAATTTTTACATTCAACTTTTATTTCATTAAGTCGTCCTTCTAATATGTCACGTCCATAATGTATTTCAAAAGAACTATTATCTAAGCACCTATCAGATTGAAAGCTGATAGAACCGTGTGGTTTTATAATATCAACAATTGCATTACTATTTTCTTTAATGCCTGGATAGCTATATTCAATATTAAGTAAATCAAATATTCTCTCTAACCATATATCATAATTATATGTAACAATAGTTATTTTCTCAAATCGCTTATTAACATCTTTAATTTTATCAAATAGAAACTTCCATCCCCAACTTTCTATTGCATCAATTAACTGATGATCCGTTATTAAGTCATTATAATGAATAAATAAAAACTTTAAATACTCCACCAATTCTTTGTATGCTTTTATATATATTCCATCTTCTTGTAAAATTCTTTTTGGATTCTTAAGCTTAACATATGAATATACATTGGCACATGTTATGATTTCTTCTACTAATTTTGTGCCTCCTTCCTGATTAGATCTCGCCCCTAAATTCCAAAGATTAGGACAACGTTTATATGATAAGAAACCTGGTTCTTCATCGGAAAGCCATTTAACTTGATATCCAAATTTAAATAAATTTGTAAGATCAATTTGCTCTTTACAATTTATACGATTTACTAAATCTATTGAGAATCCATTTCCCAAAATCAGATATAACCTCTTCTGCATTTAATCCCCCTTTTGTCCTTTGTTTAATTCTGTAGACACTAAAAAATATAATTGTCAGTCAACACAATAAAACAGCATTTTTTTTAATATTGTTTTTAAAAATTTGAAAATGCTGACCCCCCATCATTTCTATATGATGGGTACGACTTATTATATCATTTGTTTAAAATTTTTCCTACTACTTAATTATAACTGTATTACAAATAAACAGCCATAGGTTTTCTGCTCCTTTTTCTTTGCTTTTATTTTACCATAAAGAGCATAGAAAAAGAAGCAGAAAAACCAGTATTTATAAGGGTTTTTATCCTCTTAGTGGTAACGGGATAGTATCCACTTCACGCTAATATAATGTGTTTGTTATCCAACGGTAGTCCGTATGTTTGAAAACTTTGGGTTGTTTGATATGGCAATCGCACAGCATGAACATAAACATGGGACTTTGAAATAAGCGTACCTCCATATTTTTGTCCGCTACTGTTGCTCTACCCTTTAAGTGGACTCATTCTAGTCCCATTCTATCATTTTTTCTTTATAAAATAAAGAGAAAATGGACTAATTCCAGTCCACACGTAAAGGGGAAAATCATGGGACAAAAAATAAAACAAGAAGGAATTGATATTGGGGGAAATATTCGTAGAATACGGTTAGAAAAGGGAATCGGACAGAGTGAACTGATTGGTATGCTGGATTTAAAAGACATCGGAATGACCAGAGAAGCCCTAGTGAAAATCGAGCGTGGTATTCAGCACATTACTGTCTTACAGCTTCGTAGTATCCATGATTACTATGATGAACTCTTGAAATAAAGGATATTTTATCAAATAGAGGCCCATGGCATAAAACACCCCGGGAATGCCCATTTTATCAGCATTCCCGGGGGGCTGTCCGTTATTCAAACTCTGGTGCGGGTGGGGTGAGTGGTGGTATTTTTGGTGCACTTTTGTGTTCTTTTGTTGATTTATTATTTGTATTTTCTTGTGCACTTTCTCTGGTTTGCAATTATTAGAGCCAAAATAGAGCCAATTTCATTAAAGAAAGAACAAGCCCTTGTTCTTTCTTTAACATTCAATCTAATATTTCAATTTGGCATACAAGCCAAATTATCTAAAATATTTTTATTAGAACTTTGAGTTTCAATCTCATAAGATTTACCGTTTCTGATAACACTTATATCTCCATTACAAGCTTCTCCACACTCTGCAATATTATTACATAAACCCGTATATTCTGTACAATAAATATCAATCCCATTATCCCTGAGTGCTTTTATTGTTTCTGAACTGGGATGATTATATTTTGCATTTTCACCCGTAGAAATTATGGCTATTTTCGGCTTGAGCTGCTCCAAAATCTTTTTAGTTCCCCACTCATTTTTTAAATCATCATAATAGGCACCATGATGAGGCATTTTTAAAACATCACATGTTAATTCAGGATTCCGTTCAAAAATGGATTGCCATCCTTCCGGACCCAAGTCACCCGTAAACAAGATATTATAATCACTATTACTCAGCAAACAGACTATGGACATATTATTTACATTATTGGTTAAATATGCATTTATAGAATCTTTTTCATTTGGATAAATCACGCTAAAATTAGTGTCATTTAATTCGACAATTTTTTTAGATGAAACAGTCGTATCATTAGTGCCAGATACCAATTGCATTTTGTACTTTTTATAATACTCCATAAATTTTTTCAAAAACAGTTTCATAGTTAATGTTGGCTTATGGCGATCCAAATTAAAGCACACCTTAACCACTCTACCTTCCGATGCATACTTTTCTAAAAAGTCATTAACTCCTTTGCAATGATCAGAATCAGAATGACTTATAACAAGTAAGTCAACAACGCTTACATTTTTATCCCTCAATTCCTTTAATAGTTTATCGCTCTTGGGAATATCAATAATCACTGTACAAATATCAGCGTCATTATTTAAAAAAGCAACCGAACTGTCACCATGTCCAACATCCAAAAATTTTACAACTTGTTCACTTTTATTACCCATGGTCATTCTCCCTCCTGCAAAAGTTCATTTCTAAAAAAAGAAATAACCTCATCATCGTTTAAGTAGGAATAAACCAAAGGCTTTATCTCATACAATTTACCATTGTACATTTTTGCAGAGAATTCCGCTCCCTTTCGCAAAAACCAACCCGGCATTGATTTGTCAATTGCAATTTCCGTTTCACCATTCTCTAGTAAACATACTTTACACGCCCAATTATCTACATCAATGTCTTCCACTTGTCCAGATACATTAGTGTATGTGCTAAAATCAATTTTTTCATCATTTTTATTGCTAGCATTCCCATTATAAATGTTGTAATACTCTTCCACTAATTGAATTTCTTCTTCAGTAAGTTCATAAGCGTTATAAATCAAATCATTTAATTCATTTTCAGCATGTTTTAATACTACATCATCCTCATCAGCATAAGCCTCTTTTATCTTTTCAAAAATAATTTTGAATTGATTAATGTAATAATCGTTAAACACTGGTATTGGTATTTTTCTAACAACATCGGTAGGAATTGTACGTTTAACGCACTCTTTTCTGACATAAGAATTAATTAATTTACTATTAATTAATGCACATATCGCTTCATTAGTTATGTTATCATCAGATGTAACTACCGCAAAGAAAGAATGGCTCGGAAAATACTGGTTCTCATCAATCATCGCACTTATACAATTCAATTCTCCAGGAGTAGATGACATTTTAATAAGTACTTTGCTTTTTGCTTCATAAATTAATCTATTTTTTCTCCTTAGTCTCATCCCTCTATATGTCTCTTTTATTTTCTTTTCTTCTTCAATTGTCATATCATAATTCAGATATTTTATTTCATCTTGCATCTTATCAGACAAATAATACTTTTGAAAATCTTTAGCATTAGAAATATAAGGAACCCATCCATCAAATTGCATTTTGGAAAATTCATAGTATGATGGCAGCATTACTCCCATAATATTATCTGTAACATCATTTAATGTTTGTTCACGCATTTCTATTTTCTTTAGAACACCTTCTATTGGAGAAAAATTCATTTTATAATTTATATCACAGCTCCAATTTTTTTGAATATTAGCAAAATAAATAAAATCCCATTTTTGCAATTTGAAATAATTATTAAGAGAGTTCACATTTCTAGTCAAAATTTTAATTTTTGTAACATTTTCGTTTATAATCTGTTTTTTCTTTTGTGCAATAATAACAATCGTAGAACAATTATTTTCAAACACTGTACCGGGAAGACTCCAAAGTTCAAGTATATCAAAGTTCTCTAACAAATTTTTTCTTTGAAAAATCGAACTATCATTTTGCAGAAAACTTTCTGGCAATATGATTCCAATATACCCATCCTCATGCAACCAATCAATATATTTATCTAAAAATTTTGTTGCTTTTTGCTTTCTGGTTTTTTCACCTCTTTTTTCTTCATAAGGCGGATTTCCCATTATAATATAAGGAGACTCTTCAACGCTATTAAGTTTTAATAAATCTCCGGCTTTTACATTCCATTTATTTCCATAAGGAAGGCTATACAATAAAAAAGATAACCTTGCCACCTCAGATGCAAATTTGTCTAAATCATATCCAGCAATCATTTTTGTTAAATAATCATGTCTACTAAATTCATCCATTTCATACACAATCAAATCCTCAAGTCTTTTACATGCACTTAATAGCAAACTTCCAGAACCACATGTTCCATCCAATACCTTCCTAGAAAACACCGGTATATTTTCTATTGGTATGCTATTTGCAATTTCTTGACTGAGTATTTTGGGAGTATAATAAATGCCAAATTCTTTTCTAATAGTATTTGCTTTCTTTTTATTTAGTTGCAAAAGAGTAGACTCATAGAAATATCCCAATAGCTCATGATCGACACTTTGATAATTGATGCTAACATTTAAACTACTATATATTTCACTGACCAATTCTCTACCATATTTAAACATTAAGTTGTCACTAAAGTATTCTTTATATTTGAACGATAGTTCATCTAAAAGTTCAAAAACATTTGGAACACTATTATTAATATTAATCTTGCTATTAATAATTAAAGCTGAAATAATGTGCATTGTGATACTTGTAATATTATTCATATCACGATTATTAATATTTTTCTGTGACTTTAAATAACTTTTTGCTGCTAATAATCCTTTAGCAAATTCCTCGCTAAGTATTTTACAAGTCGCATCTCTCGAAAAATCTATTAAACCTGCAGCTTCAAATATTGTAATTTGTCTTAGACCCATTTTTGCTTCAATTAGGTTATCTGACATAAATTCAAATCTATTCTTTTCAAAATACATATGAATTAGCTTCTCATCATCGTCCTTAATTAATGTCTGATTATTCGAAGCGATACTCCATATATGTACTCTTTTCTTTTGGGTTAATATGAGCACCGGTGTTGCCATATATTTAGCATTTCTCACATATAAGTTCTCTTCTTGAAGGTTATCTACTTCTTGAATTGCAATGCAAGAAGTAGATATATCTTTTATATATCGATCGCTAAATGCTACATAGTCAAATTTCAAGACAGATGTGCCATCAATCTGAACAGTGTAATCTTCTGAAAAATGTTCATTGCTATATCCCAAATCCCCCAACATATTTCTAATTTCAACACTTTTCATTGGCACATTCCTCCTATTTTTATACTATCACCAGTATATCATTCAATTCAATATCCTTCAACAACTAGTTAGACAATCTTTGTATTTTTAACCCCGCCCCTCTCTTATACATACTCATAATTTACAACAATTATTCTATCCTAACATCAAACCTCTATCGTCTTCCATCCTGTTCCAGCATAAAGAACATATCAAACTCCAACTCGTCCCTCTCCCGATTCAAAAACCCACTAACCGCCTCTTCCGTCTGCGCCTCCAGTGCTTTCCTTTTTTCCGTCACATCTTCTCCATCCAGATATGCCGAAACAACTTCCCCTCCGGCAGTTACAACCATAGAAGAATGACCTTCTTTCTCCTTCTCTGCACATCCGCTCAACATCAGGGCAGACAGCACCACTATCAAAATTCTTTTCATACGCTCTCCTTTTGTCTCATTTTTACAACCAGTCAAGGCAAAGTTCTACGATAGACTAAAAGTGCAAATTATGATACAAGAAATGGGGGATTTTATATGCCAAAGCCACTCACTAAAACCGGAGAGAAGAACCTCATAGGTTTACGTTTAAAGGATTTAAGGAAAGAGCATAACCTTTCCCAGCGTGACCTCGCCCGTCAGTTACAATTAGCCGGAGTTGATATGGACAAAAACGTCATTACCCGGATAGAAACGAATAAAAGATATGTGACAGATTTAGAACTGAAAGCCTTAACTGAAATATTCCATGTTACTTATGATTACTTAATTGATGGCTGCGTAAAGAAATAGCAGTAATCGTACATTTTCATACATAGGCACTTTGTGATGAGGTTAAAATTATTCATAATCACTTCCAAATCCTCATCTTCATCTCTAACACCTAACCGCTCGCACACATGCCAGTAAGCATCCAATACCTTTGAATATGCTTGTTGGCATGTTTTATCTTCTGCAAATTCATCCTCTACATACCTGCTCTCTTCCGGCGGATTGTCTGTCAAATCTAAAGAGCCATTCATCAAATCAAAAATTAACATTTTAAATTCTTCTGTTGTTCTTTCCATCTCATTCTTCCTTTCTTTTGTCTCAATTTTACAACCGATTGTACACCCATTTCAGAGTAAAATCAAGAAAAAGTGCAAAAACTGAGACAAGCAAGATTAAACTGAAAGGAACCCTTATGAAAAGACTACGTACACAGGATGATGGTAAAAACATTGTAGCTGCAAGGCTTAAAACTTTAAGAGAACATTATGGCTATTCCCAACGTGATTTAGCCGATCAGTTGCAACTAGCCGATTTCGACGTGGATAAGAACATGATTACAAGAATTGAAACCAACAATAGATACGTTTCCGACTTTGAGATAAAAGCATTGGCAGAATTTTTTGATATCTCCTACTCCTATCTGCTTGACGGCATTCCAACAGAAAAAGACCGCAAAAAATATCCTGATTTATAAGTGAAATGGCTCCCCTTCTTTCTCGGGAAGCCACTTCTTTTATATACATTCCAGTTTTCTACTATGGAAGTAAACTCATTCAACCTCTTCATAGATTAATTCTTTCAGAACAATTTCTTCCGCTGCACTCTTAATATTATTCAATAACCCCACCCACTCCATTTGCTCCCGGGCTTTTAGCTCCTCTGTAATACCTTGCTGCATCTTCATAGATTCTACAATCCTATCTACCTTCTCTATTGCAATTTTATCTATATTGTTCAAATGCTCCACCAGCCGACCTTGTGTGAGTAGGCAGGTATAAAATACTCGGCGGTGTTCCTTTAAATATTGAAGTCTCAGCCTCCCATTTTTTCCATAGGTAGGGGCTGCCTCCTGCGGCGGTAATAAATCCGGCAAATAAAAATCTCCTTCCAATGTGTAAAACAAACCGTTTCCCTCATCGTAAATATGCTTTTTCATAAGTCACTCCTTATCTTTCGCCCCTATCTTTGGAACGGGTACGAACCTGATTTTTCTTGTTATCTGTAGCTTTTATTCTTTGCTTGTACTTCTTCAGTGTTTCCATTACGCTAACTGGTT
>NZ_JNGB01000092.1:0-19978 GCF_001029355.1 Robinsoniella sp. RHS | reverse complement strand
CATGTTACCGCCACAAAGCTGAATTTCTCAGCATGGTTGGACCCCTGGGCTGTGGCAGGCTGTTCTTTATTGGATGTAGCGTAGTATGTTTCGGCTATTTAAGCGTAAAAGGAGATGAAAGTTTGCTACTTTTTCTGGAATGAAGAAACAAATCACTGTGATAAGTTCAGTTGCTTTATGTTACTCGTTCTCAGCATGATAGATTCCCTGGGTGTAGATGGATGTTCTTTATTGGATGTAGAGCGGTATATTTTGACAGTTTATGCATAATAGAAGATGAAAGTCTATTCCTTTTTCTGATTGCAGAATATAAAACAAATCCTGTTCTCAAGATCAGTTGCTTAACGCCAATATTGTTCAGCATGCCACAACCCCAGGGTCCCACCACGCTGAGAAAACCGAGGCCACTGAAAAAGTTTAAGCCAAAGTAATATTGCACAAAAGGTTAAAATTTTAAAGTTCTCTACTCTCCAAGGAACGTGATAGATTCGTTTGTTAAGGTCCTATAAAAACATAAAACTAATATTTATTTGTGTAATATGACAAACTCTTTTAAAAATAGGGGACTTTTTCAGTGGCCTCGAGAAAACCAGCTTTGTATCAACGAATGCTATCGCGGAAAGAGGAGGGGGCGAGCCAGGACATTGATTTGGAAGGCGTATAGCAGAGCTGAGTATTTACTTACCTTCCCAGAGTGCTTTTTGGCGGATACAATTCGACTGGCTCCCATCGGATTGTAAGCGGGCAGTGAGCTGCGAAATGCATCAGGATTTCGCAGCGAATGCCCGCGTGCCGCCAAAAAGGGCTCTGGGAAGGTTAGAAAATGCCAGTTCTGCGGTAAGCCTTCCAAATCAATGTCCTGGCTGGCCCCCTTCTCTTTCCGTACACTACCTATCATTTACAAAGCGTCATTACTCATCTAAACCCCAATATAATGCATTTAATAGAACATTACAAAACGTTCGCCTTAGAGCGTGTTTGAAAATTCATTCCTGCCATCTGCACGCCCCACTTTGCGGCACATCTGTCAGAAAGCAATTTTCAAACACACTCTAGTACTTGAGTGCATAATATCAATACGAACTGCAGCCATTTTAGATCCGGCTGCAGTTCGTTTTATTTATAATAACTGTT
Source organism: Robinsoniella sp. RHS (assembly GCF_001029355.1). NCBI lineage: Bacteria > Bacillati > Bacillota > Clostridia > Lachnospirales > Lachnospiraceae > Robinsoniella > Robinsoniella sp. RHS. The sequence goes on along the minus strand of NZ_JNGB01000092.1, from coordinate 18,844 downwards.
TTCTTAATTCCTCTGAACTCTGGGCAGATAAATATGCCGGAGCAATATCAAATACTGTCTTACATCCGCTCTGTCCTTCCTGGCTTAAACGATAGGCAGCTCTTGCATATGCCACAAGTACTGATGACGTAAATTCAGGGTTTGAGTCAAGCTTCAGGCTGTATTCAATAACATGTGTATTTTCTTCATTCCAGCCTGTCTTGCCACTGCGGATCACAAATCCTCCATGAGGGATTCCACTGTGATTTTTCTTTAGCTCCTCTTCGGATATAAAATGCACGGTTGTATCATAATCTGAGAAATAGTTCGGCATAGTTTTAATTTCATTTTCAATACGTGCCAGATCTGCTCCCTCTTCTGCAACTACATAACATTCTCTGGTGTGTTTTTGTCTCGTTGTAAGCTCCGGAGTATCTCCATTTCTCACTGCATCCAAAGCACTGTCAACCGGAATCGTGTACTGTTTTGCGTCTTTTACACCGTCTATTCTGCGAACTGCATCCGAATGTCCCTGGCTTACGCCTTTTCCCCAAAAAGTATAATCTGTTCCATTTGGTAAAAGTGCATTTGCATACATTCTATTTAAAGAAAACATTCCCGGATCCCAGCCAACTGAAATAATACCGATTTTGCCATTACTTTTTGCAGCCTCATCTACCTTAGCAAAATGTTCCGGAATCTTTGCATGGGTATCAAAGCTGTCCACTACATGAAACATCTGGGCACATTTTGGTGTCTGTACAGGCAGGTCTGTAGCGCTTCCCCCGCATAAAATCATAACATCAACAGCATCTTTCATTTTCTCCACATCTTCGGTGGAATAAACGGAAGCACCTTCTGTCAGGATTTGAACGGTCTTAGGATCACGTCTTGTAAACACACCGGCAAGTTCCATATCCGGATTCTGCTTTAACGCACATTCTACTCCGCGTCCCAGGTTTCCATAGCCCCATATACCAATTCTAATGCTCATATTTTTTTCTCCAATCTTTCGTATCGTCTGGTAAATAATTTACTTTAAAATTTTAACACTGTTAAATATATTTTGACAAGCTTTTTTGCAAATTTAGTAAGAACTACCTGATTAAAATAGGATCTGCTCTGTACTTTTCCTTCATTTTAACTAAAAATTCACGGTCATATGCCAATCTGGCAATATCTCCCGCCCGTCCATCGGAAGCCATTGCACTGATTAATTGAATAAATGACTGCTGCTCTAATTCCCTTCCCTTTTCTTCCCAAAATATTCTCTCTGACCTAAGATGCTTTTCTTCATCGTATTCTTCTAAAATCACTCTCGTAACCTCCCCTCGGTTCTTGGATAAAATATCTCTCAGTATATTCTCATCTATGCATTGATTTACGGCTTTCTCTATGGACTCTTCTAATGGCATTTTAAATAAATATTCCCGGATAAGCGATATGAACCGGGCATATTCCTGCAATCTTCTGCATTGTTCCATCAAAATGCGGTTATGCCCCAAATTAATATTAAGTATTACCACTTTGCACTCAATGGCGGCCCCATTCTTCTTATCCGATTGAAAGAAGGCATCTGACAAAAACAGCTCCTTTCGGTCTGGCTCATCTTCTTCACCATTATAAAAAACCAGGTATTGCGGCATCGGCAGGCTAATTAACTTACTCCCATATATGTCCGCATCGCTCATTTCAATATAGCCCTGATATAAATCAGAAATATAAAATAATCCTCTTAAAGGCATGTTCGGATTTATAGAACTCTGATGTTCATAGAGGTTTAATGTCCCTCCAATTAAAAAGGAAAGATCATTTTTCATCCCCATATAAACCACATTTTCCATGGTGTTGATAATCAGGTCTTCCTCATTTTCATATTTAGTGCCATTGATACTATTATACAATTCTAACAGATCTCTTTTATTCTGAAAGATCAGCCGTAACAGACTGTCTTTATGTTTTCTGTTTACATGATAGTTTCGAGGCAATCCGCTTATCTCCCCGCCTTCCGGCAATATCTTTTCCTGCATTCAAGTACCTCCCAATTTCATTAATGAACTTATAGCAGGAAAACGAAATATACCATCTTGGGTCTCATTACATTCATTTATCTATTGAATCAGGGAATTTTGTACAGAAACGTACAATCTGAGAATCGGCCTATATTAGAGCGTGTGTTCAAATTATTCAAATACACTCCGGGCCTATAATATCTGCTTATAGAAAAGCATGGACAATAGGATAATGCATACTGATATTTAAGAAATGTAATGGCTCCTGCCATTGTTGTCTTCAGTATAACCTGTATAAACAGAAAAATCAATCCCTAAAATTAATAAGTTATATAGAAAATATTTCAGAGGCAGCTCATATATTTATATTGCCTCTGATTTCTCTATTTGGAACACAGGACTCCGGAAATACCACTGGCAGTCTGTCAGGATTCCCCTTTCTTGTTTCGCTTTCTATAGTTCATGGTAAAATAAGATAATATCTTCATATTCTCCGCATTTACGCAGAAATCCACCGGGAATGGTTCCAAGCTGCACAAATCCCAGTTTTTCATAAATATGTATCGCAGACAGATTTGTTTTAACCACGGCATTAAACTGCAGGAGCCGAAATCCCAGTTCCTTTCCCTTTTCCAGCGAATGTTTCACTAGCTTTTCACCAGCTTTCATTCCCCTTACGGATTTACTGACTGCATAACTGGCATTGGATATATGTGCGCAGCGCCCCACATTATTGGGATGCAGGATATACAGTCCTATAATTTCACCTTCCCTTTCCGCAACGGCAGTAAAGCTCTGGGAAGCGAAGAATTCTCTGGCATCTGTTTCGCTTAACCCTTCCCTCTGGGGAAATGCCTCCCCATCCTCCACTACCTCATTCCAGATCCGGCGCATCTGTTCCAGATCTTTTTCCTCCTATCCTCTGATCTTTAATTCCATTTCCTTTTCCTCTTTCCGGCGAGAACCTATAAAAAACTTCAGGTAACAATCTCACTCTATCCTATACTTTTTAAACAATCTGGAACCCTGGGGTTGTGGCATGCCGGACGCGATTGGCGTAAAGCAACTAATCTTGAGAACGGAATTTATTTTTCATTCTGTAATCAGAAAAAAGAACAAACTTCCATCTTCTTTTACGCAAACTTCCATCTTCTTTTACGCAAACAGCCGAAACATACTGCCCAGCATCCAATAAAGAACAGCCCGTCACAGCCCAAGGGTCTCCACCAGGCTGAGAAAACCAGCTTTGTGTCAGTAAACTGAATCTCGGAAAGATGGGTGTGGGAAACTGGTATGGGCGTAGGAAGCGTAGAGCAGTTCTGCGGCCAGCTGACGGAGCCCATGCCAGTTTCCCACACCCATCTTTCCGTACACTACCTACATCTACAAAGCGTCATTCCTCAGCTAAACCCCAATTTAAGATAAAATTGTCCACTACAGAACTAAACCTTGTTTCTTCTAACAATTTTTGACTATTATAGTCTTATTTTTCATAAGCGTCAACTTATTTTTACTCCATATACCGTTCTAACACCAGTGCAGCCTCATTTAACATGGCGATCAGCAGCCCATATTCAAAAGGTGCTATCTCTCTTCTTTCTTCCAGCACAATCCCCACTACCGCAAATACTTTTTCATTATTCTGCACCGGCAGATATAAAGCTTTTGCTCCCGGCAGGGTGCTGGTGCAGGTCCCTGCCCTGTGATGGTTCTGAAATACCCACTGGGCAGCTGCCCGCTCTGATTTTACTACATATTCTTTCATATCCTCTTTAGACATTCCTTTTCGAGGAAAGAGCCTGGGTCCGGTTATTTTCTCTCTCTGTTTTAAGTAAATCAGAACGGACAGATTCGTTAGTTTCAGTACCTGGCTGGATATTTCTTTCATAACATCTTCTATATTCTGTGCCCTGCTCAGGCGCCGACTGTTGTCCAGCAGCAGTTCTGTCCGGTAAATCATTTTACTGCTTTCCTTCCCCTGCCTTCTGATCTTAGCCGTCATTGAGGACGACAGCAGTGCCACTGCGAACATAACGGCAAATGTGACAGGATAACTTTTCCCATGTGCCTGCAGACTTAAAAACGGAATTGTAAAAAAGAAATTATACAGCAGTACGCTGAATATGGATGCTGCAATGGAACAGATTCTTCCGTTGGTATGCATTGCACATACGAGAACCCCCAGTATATATATCATAATAATATTGGAATCCGGCAGTTCCAGATTCCGGAACACCATTCCTATCGCTGTACTTCCCGTCAGTATTCCTGCAGTGATCAGAAAATCTCCCCAGTTGAGCTCCTCCCTGCGGTAAGAAATTCGTCTGTGCTTATCCCCGGGCTGAAGATCCGGTATGACATAGATATCCATCTCCTGGGTATATTGTGCCAGCTGCTCCACCAGCGTCCGTTTGGACTGTCCAAAATAAACTTTATGATTTGTCCTTCCGATAACTACTTTTGATACATTGCTTACCTTGGCGTATTCTGCAATCTGAAATGCAACATTTTCACCATAGACTGTAGCGATCTTAGCTCCCAGATCCCTTGCCAGCTGTAAGTTTTCTTCCATCATCTTTTTTACTTTCCGGTCACTGCCCTGTAATCGGGGTGTCTCTACATACAATGCGGTAAATTCTCCGTGAAAGGCGTACGCAAGCCTGGAAGCCGTACGGATTACTTTGGCATTTGTAGGCGATGCGGAGACACAGGTCAGAATATGTTCTCCTACATAATATCCCTTACGTCCCTTGGACACCTCGGTTTCAGACAGACGGTTCACGCGGTCCGCCATCCTTCTCAGCGTAATTTCCCTCAGTGCAATCAGCTTTTCTTTAGCAAAGAAGTTATGTACCGCCCGCTGAGCCTGATTCTCCTTATATACCTTGCCCTCTTTTAATCTGCGGATCAGGTCATCGGGTTCAATATCGATTACCTCAACCTGATCTGCCTCATCAAATACACTGTCCGGTATCCGCTCTTTCACCTTGATCTTCGTAATTCCCGCCACCAGGTCATTGAGGCTCTCCAGATGCTGGATATTAACCGTAGTATATACATTGATGCCTGCATTCAGAATTTCTTCTATATCCTGATAACGTTTTCTATGTCGGCAGCCTTCTGTATTGGTATGCGCCAGTTCATCTACCAACAGCAGTTCCGGCTTTCTGGCAAGACATGCATCCAGATCCATCTCACGGATTTTAATTCCTTTATAATCCATCATCAGGGGCGCTGTCTGCTCCAGCCCTTCCATCATCCCCAGGGTATCGGGTCTGGCATGGGGTTCAATATATCCGGCTGCCACATCCACCCCCTTCTCCAGCATCATATGAGCCGCTTCCAGCATCGTATAAGTTTTTCCCACACCTGCTGCAAACCCCAGAAAGATCTTCAGTTTTCCACGTTTGTCTGCTTCCTGCTGCTTCTCCTCTTTACGAACCTGTTCTAACAGTGCCTGCGGGTCAGGTCTGACTTCTTCTTCCATACAAACACCTCCTCTAGAATATAAACACAAGCATTATTACGACATGCTTAAAGGATGACCTGACATACCAGCCAGTACTCTTTTTCAAGCCTTACTGGTTGGCATTCCGGTCACCCTTGTATTTCTTTATATCAAACCAATTGCCTTTGCTATTTCAATATTTGTTGTTAATACATTCACCCGATTTTCTCCAAATACACCAAGCACCTTATTTTCCGTATTGTTATCCACAATTTTCTGTACTTCTTCTACCGACAGCCCGGTTGCTTCTGCTACTGCAGCGACCTGGACTTTTGCTGCCTGGGGACTGATATGAGGATCTAATCCGGAACCGGATGCAGTTAACAGGTCCGCAGGAATATCTTCTTTTTTCACACCGGGGTGGGATTTCATGAACTCCTGAAGATCCGCCTCCACCCTTGCCTGTAAATCAGGATTGGTAGCGCCATAGTTAAATGATCCTGATGATACACCGCCATATGCAGTATTTCCTTCTTCATCTGCGATCAGGTCTTCCTCTGTGTAGGTATTATAATTTACAGAAGAGATTCTTCCCTGAAAAAATCTGGGATCCGTAAACTGCTGTCCGATCAGCTCCGATCCTACCGCTTTGCCGTCCACTTCAATCAGACTTCCATTTGCCTGCTTATGAAATACAAGCTGGCCTGCACCATTGACCGCAAGTGGATAAGCAACTGCACACAAAAGCAGAAGGGCAACTGTCAAAATAAAAGATTGTTTTAACATTTTTATAAAAGATTTCATTTTTTTACCCATTGCATACTGCAGGCTTGCCTGCAATACTGCCACAATATAACTTGAACGAATTATATCGTGGCTTCCTTTCTATATTATAATTTTCTTTCAACTTATAACCAATGCTCTTCACAGGTTTCCCTGTATTACTGACACTCATAATTTTGCCTTAATCACTTTGTACTTTTATAATCCCAACAGAGAAAGTGCCGGGGATATTAATAAGTCAATCAGCTTAATTCCCACAAAAGGTACTAACACTCCGCCCAGACCATAGATAGACATGTTCTTTAACAGCATTTTCTCTGATCTCATAGGTTTGTATTTCACACCACGCATAGCAATCGGAATAAGGCAAGGTATGATGATTGCGTTAAAGATCAGAGCTGATAAAATCGCACTGAAAGGAGTTGCCAGTTTCATAATATTCAGCAGTTCCATCTGTGGAATCACCAGGGTAAACATGGCGGGAATAATTGCAAAATATTTAGCGATATCATTTGCAATACTGAATGTGGTAAGGGAACCTCTCGTAATCAGAAGCTGCTTTCCAATCTCAACCACTTCCAGAATCTTAGTGGGATCGGAATCCAGATCCACCATATTGGCTGCTTCTTTTGCTGCTGATGTACCACTGTTCATTGCGATTCCCACATTTGCCTGTGCCAGTGCGGGAGCATCGTTGGTACCATCTCCAGTCATTGCAACAATCTTTCCCTGTGCCTGCTCTTTTTTGATTTCCTCAATTTTATCTTCCGGCTTGCATTCTGCAATAAACTCATCCACTCCGGCCTCTTTTGCGATGGTGGCTGCTGTAAGGGGATTGTCACCGGTACACATAACCGTTTTGATTCCAATTTCACGCAAACGTTCAAACCGCTCTACCAATCCTGGTTTTACAGTATCTTTCAGGTAAATTACGCCGTATATTACATTTTTTGCACACACCACGAGTGGTGTTCCGCCAAGTCCTGATACCTTTGACACAATACCTTCCAGATCATCCGGGACATTTCCGCCGGCTTCTCTTACATACTGGATCATTGCATCGTAAGCACCTTTTCTTACCCTTGTTCCGTCTGCTAAATTCACGCCGCTCATTTTTGTCTGAGCCGTAAATTCTATAAATTCCATCTGATCTGCCATATTTGCTTTGATCTTACAATCCAGTGTTCTGCCAAGTTCTACAATAGATTTGCCTTCCGGTGTTGCATCACTGAGCGAACACATCACGCTGTAATCTACCAGATCTTCTTTTTCTATTCCCTTAACCGGGAAAAATTCTGCCGCAAGGCGGTTACCAAAGGTAATGGTTCCCGTCTTATCCAATATCATCGTATCTACATCACCGCATGCCTCAACTGCTTTACCGGACATGGCAATCACATTAAATCTGGTTACACGATCCATACCTGCAATACCAATCGCCGACAGTAAGCCGCCAATGGTTGTTGGGATCAGGCATACCATAAGTGCGATCATGGTTGAAATGGGTATGGCTGCTCCTGAATATTTTGCGAATGGATATAAGCACACAATTACGATCATAAAAATAATGGTCAGTCCTACTAAAAGGGTGTTCAGTGCAATCTCATTGGGTGTCTTCTGTCTGGAAGCACCTTCTACCAATGCTATCATTTTATCCAGGAATGATTCTCCTGGGGAAGAAGTTATCCGTATTTTCAGCCAGTCGCTGACTACCGTTGTTCCTCCCGTTACAGATGAAAAGTCACCGCCGGACTCCCTGGTAACAGGTGCCGATTCTCCGGTTATTGCGGATTCATCCACGGATGCAACCCCTTCTATTACTTCACCGTCATTTGGGATCAGCTCTCCGTTTCTCACCAGGACGATATCACCTTTTTTTAATTCAGAAGCATTTACTTCCCGTTCGCTTCCTCCAGCCAGTAATAATCTGGCTTTTGTATCCTGCTTTGTTTTTTTCAGCGTCTCGGCCTGTGCCTTACCCCGCCCCTCTGCAACAGATTCTGCAAAGTTGGCAAATAAAATGGTAATAAATAAAATCAGTGTAACTATCCCGTTATACGCCCTTAACTCCGCCTGATCCCCAAAAACAGTAGGCCAGATTGTCAGCAGCAGTGTGATGCAGAAACCAACCTCCACTACAAACATAACCGGGTTTTTCATCATATATCTGGGATCCAGTTTTTTAAAGGCTCCTGCAACGGAACTTTTTAAAATGTCCTTTGTGATGAACTTTTTTTTATTTTCCTTTGACATTTTTCTTATCCTCTCATTCTTCTCTAAAACCATAATGTCAGATGTTCCGCAATGGGCCCCAGTGCTAATGCAGGGAAAAACGTCAATGCGGCAAAGATATATACAACAAATACCAATATAACCGTAAAAATTACATTGTCGGTACGCAGCGTACCAATTGTTTCATTAACACGTTTCTTGGCAAACAGGGAACCGGCTATAGCCAGCTGTGCAATAATTGCCAGATATCGGCCAAAGAACATAGCTAACCCCGCAGTCACATTCCAGAATACCGTATTATCTGCAAGTCCTTCAAAACCGGAACCATTGTTCGCGGCGGACGAGGAATATTCATAGAGTACCTGGCTCAGCCCATGGAATCCCGGATTGGTAATTCCTGCAAGGCCTGCCGTAGTGGAAACCGCCAATGCGGAAAATCCCAGAATCAGCAACGGATGTACAATCAGTACCAGAGCCACCAGCTTCATTTCTTTACCTTCGATCTTCTTCCCCAGATATTCCGGTGTTCTTCCGATCATCAGCCCACACAGAAAAACCGCCAGTATTGCGTACATAATCATGTTCATAAGTCCAACGCCCTTACCGCCAAACACACAGTTAAGCATCATATGTAACAGCGGTACCATTCCACCCAGAGGGGTCAGTGTATCGTGCATGTTGTTAACCGTACCGGTTGTAAAGGAAGTAGTTACCGTAGTAAACAAAGCTGACTGAGCTATCCCAAACCGTACTTCTTTTCCTTCCATGCTTCCCATATCCTGGCTCAGTCCTGCCTGCTCCAGAGCCGGGTTGCCTGCCTGTTCAGAGAAGAAGCAAAGGGTGAGTCCTATCATAAAGATCACTGACATTGCGCCAAAGATCACTCTTCCCTGTCTTCCAATCATGGGAAGTCTTTCCTTTTTCTCTTTCTTGCCTTTTCTGTCATGTATCATCTTGCCAAAGGTCACCACACAGGCACCCGGAAGAATCATCATGGAGATCAGTTCTGCAATATCAGAAATAATTGTGGGGTTCTCAAACGGCGTGGAGGAATTGGCTCCAAAGAAACCGCCTCCGTTGGTACCCAGATGCTTGATAGATTCCAATGCTGCCACCGGCCCCATTGCGATATCCTGCAGCTTTCCTTCGATAGTCTGCACTGTCTGGTTTGCCTGGAGCGTCTGGGGTGTTCCCTGGCTGATCAAAAGCAATGCTACTAAAAATGCAAAAGGAATTAAAATTCTGGTCGTAATACGTACCATATCTTCATAGAAATTCCCAAGGTCTTTTCCTTTTCCAGCCAATCCTCTGCAGAATGCCATACACGCTGCATACCCAGAAGCCGCTGATGTAAACATCATAAATATAATAACCAGCATCTGGCTTAAATAAGACAGCCCGGATTCCCCGGAATAATGCTGTAAGTTTGTATTCGTCATAAAACTGATGATCGTGTTAAAGCTGAGGCTTGCTTCCATACCACCGATCCCGTTTGGATTCCCCATCAGGAGCCCCTGAAGCCTTAATATCAAATAACCGACAAATATCATAACTGCATTTGCCATAATCAGATTTAACGCATACTGTTTCCAGTTCATACCCTGCCGTTCAATCCGGCATATTTTAAAAATACAGTTATCCACCCTGTTAAATACAGGATCTGCAAATGTTTTCTGCTTCGTGGCGATGTGATACATATAGTTTCCCATTGGAATAACCAGTATCAAAAAGATCGCCAGAGTCAATAATATCTGTAACATTGTTACCCTCCTAAAATCAACTTTTTGATTTTTCTTATAATTTTTCCGGATTTACTAACGCATAAACCAGATATACCGCTAATGCCGCTATGATGATACCTAAGAATAACATAGCATACCTCCATCTTTTTCTATACATTGTCCTGGATTATTTTTTCCCCGTTTTCACCTGGGACTCACACCAGTCGGTAAACAGCTTCACAAGTACAAAACAGAGCACCAGTACGCCAACCATGATAATGTCCATCATCTTTTTCTCCTCCTTCTTTTCTCTGAGCTGTTAAACTGATAACATCCTAACATGTATGGGTTAAAAGTGGTGTTAAACTATATCCGTGTTCGCATTAAAATGGCATTAAAATTAACGTAAAAACAGACAATCATCAAAAAAAGATGATTGTCTGCAGTCTGTTGGCAGCAGTTCTCAATTCGGCTGCCCCGTTATTCTTTTCTACTACGCAGGATCTTCTGCCGCTAACGGTATTATAAATCTAAATTTTCAATATTCCGATAAGAGAGGTATGCAATTACGATTCCAGCCATACATAATAATATTGGAAAAATTGGAATGTTGAATAAATTTGCATTGCTGCCATTACTTCCGCCAGTAATGTTTACATTAGCATTAATCAGCATATTAATCACTACCGCCGCCACGATAGTTGACGAAGAAGATTTTTTTTTCATTCCAAAATACAAGGAAATCAGGCTTAATCCTGCAGTCATAAATGCCCCAAATAAAATATCCGGAATTCTTCCCAGTACCGTGGAAAATTCAATTCTGTCCGGCGTAAGGGGAATAAAAATATTAATCAGAAATAGCGATGTCCCAAACAGCAAATCAGTCAGTACAATCACTATAAATGTGCAGGAAAATACGATCAGCAGTTTACTTGCTATAATTTTTTTCCTGGAGACCGGATAAGTAAACAACGTATTTATAGTTTTTTTACCAAATTCACCAATAATTAGTTTTGCAATCAGAACTCCCGCAAAAATCCCGAAACACACCCGTAAAATCAAAGAGCCCAGCATAAGTAAGTCCTTTGCACTTTCGATACTTGCCTCATCCTCCAGTATGCTGCCCAATAATGTAATACCGATACAGCTTAATAATATAATTACACAGGCAAGCAGATTCTTGCTCAGATTTTCTTTTTCAAGTTCCAGTTTCATCAGCTTAATCATTTTCATTTCCTCCCATAATTGTATGAATAAAATAATCTTCCAGCGTATCATTCTTATAAACCATATTCAGAATGCCGACACCAGCCATTACAAGCTCCTTGCTAATCTCCGCCTGTCTGTTATTATCATAAATACGGAGCCTGTTTTCAGAGACAATTTTGAAATTCAAATGATCGAATGCATTGTCCAGAACGGTAGCCGCCCTGTGGATATCATTTACTTCTATTTCCAGGTATTGTAATGAATCATGGTGGATCTCGGACATGGATACCTCTTTAGTAAGAACGCCCTTGTCAATCACTCCAATGGTATCCGCCAACTGTTCAATCTCCGCAATAATGTGGCTGGATATTAAAATAGTGGTTCCGTAGGATGCCTTTAATTTTATTAAAAGCTGACGGATCTGTTTAATTCCAATCGGATCCAGACCGTTAATCGGCTCATCCAGAATTAATAACTTTGGATTTGTTATCATAGCCCTTGCAATCCCCAGACGCTGTTTCATACCTAATGAGAATTCTCCTACCAGTTTATTGTCAACCCCTTTTAAATCCACAAGATCCAAAACTTCCCGGATTCTTTTCTTGTTATAAAATCCCATATAATTGCAGTGCAGCTTCAAGTTCTTCCACGCTGTCAGCTTCTCGTAAAATATCGGATATTCAATAATGCTACCGATATTTCTCAGATACTCGTATGAATCTTTTTGGATGACTTCTCCACATACCCGGATGTTGCCCATATCCGGTTTCGCCAGGTTTAAAATCATTTTCATGATTGTAGTTTTACCTGCACCATTGGGCCCCAAAAATCCATAAATTTCCCCCTGTTTCACACGCATAGTAACATTTTTCACCACTTCTATGCCTTTATATGTTTTTGTTACATCTTCTAATACTATAATATCCGACATACTGATATCTCCCTCTTTCTGGTTTTGCTCTTTCTGGTTTTGCTCTTTCTGGTTTTGCTCTTTCTGAATATTATTATAACGGAATAAATTTACCATTGATTACAAATTCCTTACATAATTCTTTTAAAAGAATTACTTTTGAAAAAGGGCAGGATGCTGATGCCGGATTCATTTCTTTGGCAGGGATACGGTAAACACTGTTTTTACAAATGGTCTGCTCTTTACTCTGATACTTCCTCCCATTGCCTCCACCAGGCGTTTGGTAATCGTTAGCCCCAGACCGCTGCCTTGGTATTTTTTATTCCTGGAGTCTTCCAGGGTAACCAGCCGTTCAAATATTTTATCCTGGCTGTCTTCGATAATCCCTTTTCCATGGTCTTCTACCTGGATCATTACATAATCTTCTTTCCATGTAATCCCCAGTCTCAGATATCTGCCGTCCGCTCCATATTTAATGGCATTTTGTAACAGATTAGCTAATATTCGTTTCACCGCCTGCTTGTCTGCCTCAACCGGTACTTCTTCTTCCGGAATATCAATGTCCACTTCGAAACCGCCCTCCTGAAGCATATCATAATAGTTCAGTATCTCATTTCTGGCAATTTCGCACAGATCCAGTTCCTGCATCTCCAATGCCAGTTCACCGGATTCTATTTTTACCAGGTCGAAAAAAATATTGATCATTTCTAAAACATCCGTGGTCTTCCTGTATATCTTTTCTACTTTTTGCTGGATGGAATCCAGAGAGATCCCCTCCTGGTTTCGTATCATTTCGGAATATCCCAGAATGACCGTCAATGGTGTCTTCAAATCATGGGAAATATTCGCCAGCATTTTACGGTTGCTGTCTTCCTGATTTTTCCGCTCCATTTCCAGTGAGTTCTGGCGCTCCAGAAGGTCATTTATCTGAACCAGCAGCTTTTGTATTTCCTTTTCATCAGAAAGTGCGAGCAGGGTATCCGAAGAACCTTTTTCTAAAAATCCGGAGATTTCACCCGTGATTTTATTTAACTGCCTGGACTGGTTTATGTATTTTGATAATACAATTATCAATCCGACAGCCAGTATGACACAAACAAAGCACAAAATTATATTGCTCATTTTCCGCCCTCCACCGGTGTCCCCAGTTTATAACCAATTCCCCAAACCGTTTTTATGTACCGGGGATCGGATGGCTGATCCTCGATTTTTTCCCGCAGCCTCCTTATCGTCACATTGATGACATTGTCATCATGCAAAAACTCCTCATCCCATACCTCCTGGTAAATGGAAACCTTGGTATATACTTTCTCCGGATGATTCGCAAATAATTTTAAGATCTCAAATTCCTTTGCGGTCAGACTAACGGGAACACCTCTCTTTTTCACCACCAGATCCTCTGTTTCAATCGTCAGATCTCCAATCGCAATCCTGGAATCATGATGCTCCGCTTTCGCATGGTATATCGTGGTGCGGCGTAAAAATGCTTTTACCCTGGCCTGTAACTCCATAACGGAAAAAGGTTTTGTAATATAATCATCTGCTCCATATTCCAGTCCCAATACCTTTTCAAATTCACCGTCCTTCGCAGATAAGATTAAAATCGGTACCGTATTTTGTTCCCTGACTTTTTTAAGCACTGTCATTCCATTCACTTTTGGTAGCATCAGATCTAAGATAATTAAATCAAAGTCATTTTGCCTTATAAGTTCCAATGCTTCCTGTCCATCCCCGGCTGTATAGATCGTATATTCCGGCTGGGTAAGTGCTTCCTCTATCATTTCCCGGATATCGGGTTCATCCTCTACAATTAAAATTGAAAACTTCATTCTTATCCTCCCTCGAATAGCATTCTGTGCTGTTGTACAGGTTTTATAAATCATTCTTGCAATATTATAACAGATACGTCAAGTAAATGTCCCCCATTTATAAAATATTCTGTATCTCTTTCAAACTGTCCACAGGTGCCTGGCATCTGTTCCGGGTACACAGATAAAATTGTGTCTTTCCGGGTATGATCCCGTAATCTTCCGTAAATGGAGCTATTTTTTTTAGTCTTTCGGCATTTTCTTTTGTCTTTACCACAATTGCAAGATTGCTGTCCCTCTCTCCAAGTTGCCGAAGCTCTTCTATCTCTTCTCCGGAGGGCTCCAGGCAGATTAGTTCCCTGGATGGATACAGAACCTGCATCAGAGCCAGCAAAGTAAAACTATAAGCGGAAGGGTATTCTGCAATATTACCCGCCAGAAAGCAGATCTGTTTATGAAATAACTCCTGCCACTTTTCTTCCCCTGTTATCCGGGCCAATTTATATAACACAAATGCAGCAACCGAATTCCCTGACGGAACTGCCCCGTCATATACTTCTTTTGAACGTACAATCAGCTTCTGTGCATCTTTGGCATAAATGTAGAATCCGCCATTTTCAAAATCAAAAAACTGATCTACCATATCTCCGGCAAAAGACAATGCCTTTTCCAGAAGTTCAACACGAAAAGTGGCACCGTAAAGCATCAGCAGTGCATAAGAGTAAAAAGCATAGTCATCTATTTTTCCTTCTCCATCGGAATCCTCCTCCCGGTAACGTACCAGAAGCTTTCCTCCTTTCACCAGTTTCTGGGTGATAAACTGTTCTGCTTTCAATGCTGTACGCAGATAAGATTCCGCTCCGGTTACGGCATATGCTTTTGCAAATGCAGCTATCATCAGCCCATTCCAGGAAAGCAGGATCTTGTCGTCCTTGTGAAGGCTGGCACGCTTCCTGCGAATTGGATAAAGTGTTTTATTTATTTTGGCAATTCGGCTGTTTCTTTCTTCAAAACGGGGATTATCAATCAGGTTCGGTATAGATTTTCCTTCAAAATTACCATGGTAAGTAATATCATACCAGCGGCAGAAATACTCTCCGTCATAGTCTCCCAGATATTCTTTTATTTCATCGGGGTCAAATACATAGTACTTACCCTCCACCCCATCACTGTCCGCATCCTGTCCGCAGTAAAAGCCTCCCTTTTTATCCGTAAGCTCTGATTCTACATATTGAAGTGTCCTTTCTGCTACAAACAAGTACAGGTCTTTGCCCGTTATGGTATAGGCTTCCAGATAGGCGATCACCAGGAGGGCATTGTCATAGAGCATCTTCTCAAAATGGGGCACAAGCCATTTTTCGTCTGTGGAATACCTGGAAAACCCGCCACCCACATGATCAAACATTCCGCCCCGATACATCTGGCATAAGGTCTTTTCCACCATTTTAAGGGCTTCTTCCTTATTCTCTTTTTTTGCATATTCCATCAGAAATAACAGATTATGAGGTGTAGGAAACTTTGGTGCACTGCCGAACCCTCCATATTTTTGTTCAAACCTTTCCAAAAACTGGGTAAATCCTTCCTTTACCAATTTCACATCCGGTTCTCCCCTGAGGCTTTCCTTGTTTTGCTCTTTTAGGAAATTTAAGATTTCATCCCCTGTCTGCAGAAGACGCTTTTTTTCATTTTTCCACCTGTCCGCAATCATGTCCAGCAATTCATCCAGTCCCGTCATTCCATATCTGGCTTTCGGGGGCAGATATGTTCCTGCAAAAAACGGCTTGCACTCCGGAGTCATGATAATGGTAAGCGGCCAGCCTCCCTGACCGGTCATTGCCTGGCAGACGGACATATAAACGCTGTCCACATCCGGTCTTTCCTCCCGGTCTACCTTCACTGCTATATAATTCCGGTTTAAAATCTCCGCAATTTTTTCATTTTCAAAAGACTCATGTGCCATCACATGGCACCAATGACAACAAGATTTCTATAACCAACGTTAGGAATACCCAATAGATAAGAAAATAGGCTTATCTTCTGCTTTTGCTTTTGTAAATGCTTGTTCACACCAAGGCCACCAGTCAACTGGATTATAAGCGTGTTGAAGTAGATAAGGACTTTTTACATGTATTAATCTATTGGGTTTCTTGCTAGTTGTCATAGGGCATCACCTCCTTATATAAAATATAACCTTATTATACCCAAACAAAAAGTGACTATGTAAGCCACATAGCCACTAATTTTTATTTGAACTTAATCTTCAAACTATTTTCAATATATTGATAGTCTATAAACTGAAGCCCATTCCGGATCCCTGCACTCACAGCTAAACTGTTTGTAATAATAAGAGAATAATAAACTGCGATCTAACTTAACCACATAATCACTGTTAACCTCTGTAAATCTTTTCTATTATATCCACACATTTCTCATATCCCAAGGTGGAGGTATTCAAACACAGATCATAATTTGCCATATCCCCCCACTCTTTTTCCGTGAAAGAATTATAATAACTTTTTCTCTGCATATCCTTTTGCTTGATAAATCGTTCTATGTTTTTCTTCTCAATCTTATCTACATTGCCTGCTCTGTTAATACGATCAGCCATAGCAGATGCATAGATAAAAATATTCAGTGTTTTGCATTTATCTTTCAGGGCATAATCGGAACATCTTCCGATAAAAATACACGGACCGTCATCTGCCAATCGCCTGATGGTATCACATTCTGCCTGGAAAATCTTATATGGCTGGTTTACCTTATCATATTGTCCATTGGTCATGATCGCTATATTATACAAAAGGCTTCCATTTCTCTTCTCATCATGTTCACGCATGATCCCGGGATTAATGCCATACTTTTCTGCGGCGATCATCAACAGCTCATTGTCATAGAAAGGGATGTCAAGACGCTTTGCCAGCATCTTCCCTACCTCCCTTCCTCCGCTTCCATACTGTCTGTCAATCGTGATGCATTTTCTACTCATCTTACTATTTCCTCCTTTAAACACGCCTCAGAACGTGTTTTATAATACATTTCCTCAACCTGCACACCTTAATTTGCGGTATGCATCTGCTCTAAGCAGTCATTTCCTCAAACTGGGAATTGTACAGGCTTGCATAGAATCCATCTTTTGCAAGCAGGTCTTCATGGTTACCCTGTTCTATAATATCGCCGTCCTTCATTACCAGTATCAGGTCGGCATCTTTAATTGTAGATAAACGATGAGCGATAACAAAGCTGGTACGCCCCTTCATCAGATTGTTCATTGCTCTTTGTATTCTGGATTCTGTTCTGGTGTCTACGGAACTTGTGGCTTCGTCCAAAATCATTATCCTGTTGTCAGCCAAAATTGCTCTTGCAATCGTGATCAGCTGTTTCTGCCCCTGAGATACATTGCTGGCATCCTCATTGAGCTCCATCTGGTAACTCCCGGGAAGCGTCTGGATAAAGTGGTGGGCATGAGCCGCTTTCGCTGCCGCTATTACCTCTTCATCTGTAGCCTCTAGCCGTCCGTATCGGATATTCTCCATAATGGTTCCCTTGAACAGCCAGGTGTCCTGCAGTACCATGCCAAAATATTCCCTCAGTTCGCTTCTGTTGAAATCTTTGATATCGTGCCCGTCAACCTTAATACTCCCGCTGTTCACGTCATAGAAACGCATAAGAAGCTTCACCATCGTAGTCTTGCCCGCTCCGGTAGGGCCTACTATAGCAACCGTCTGTCCCGGCTCTACCTCACAGTTAAAATCATTGATAATAATTTTATCTGCATTATATCCAAAATGAACATGCTCGAATGTGACTCTTCCTTCTATATTATCTAACTGAACCGGATTTTTTGCAACCAGTTCTTCTTCTTCCTCACCCAGAAATTCAAAAACACGCTCTGCTGCTGCAGCAGTTGACTGAAGCATATTAGATACCTGCGCTACCTGGGCAATGGGCTGGGTAAAGTTCTTAACATACTGAATGAAGGATTGAATATCACCTACTTCAATGGCACCTTTTACAGCCAGAATACTTCCGCTGAGCGCAACTGCTACATATCCCAGATTACCGATAAAGCCCATAATCGGCTGCATCATACCGGATAAAAACTGTGATTTCCAGGCTGACTGGAATAAAACTGCATTAGTTTCATCAAATTCCTTTTCTACTGTCTTCTCCCTGTTAAAAGCCTGAACGATGCTGTGTCCGCTGTAAACCTCTTCTACCTGTCCGTTGATCTCTCCCAGATATTTCTGCTGTGCCACGAAATATTTCTGAGAACACTTCACAACAATACCAATCAGGATTGCAGAGATTGGAAGTATTACAATGGCAATCAGAGTCATAAGCGGGCTGATGCTCATCATCATGATAAAAATACCGATCAGCTGGGTAATGGATGTAATCAGCTGGGTAATGCTCTGATTCAGGCTCTGTCCCAGCGTATCCACATCATTTGTGATGCGGGATAAAACCTCACCCACAGTTTTGGACTCAAAATACTTCATCGGCATCCTGTTAATTTTCTTGGAAATCTCTTCACGGAAACGGTAGCACAGCTTTTGTGAAATACCGCTCATAATCCATCCCTGTACAAAGGACAGGCAGGAACTGAATAGATATAAGCCCAACATTAAAATCAGTATACGTCCAATTTTTGTAAAATCAATTCCTCCCGAACCGGATATCTTCGCTACCAGGCCATTGAATAATTCCGTTGTTGCTTTACCAAGAATCTTAGGTCCCAGAAT
>NZ_JNGB01000091.1:0-8150 GCF_001029355.1 Robinsoniella sp. RHS | reverse complement strand
AATGAATATTATCATAATGCGTCCACATGTTTAAAATCTTAACAACCATTTCCTCTTCATACACTTGATATACTAGCCTATGTTGTATATTTATTCTCCGGGAATAGGCACCTTTCAAATTACCTTTTAGGGGATCAATAGGTGGCGGCGTCTGATAAGGATTAGCTTTTATAATTTCTATCAATTCTTTTGCCTTTTTATCCAATTTAGCACCTTTCAAGTTCTGGATATCCTTTACCGCCTGTTTCGTATAAACTATCTTGTACATTACCAATCAACCTCATCTTCTGATACACACTCACTCAAAGGTTGCTCCATACCCTCACGGATGCTATCTGCCATTCCAGGTATTGAATTCAGATATATGGTTTCCTGGATTGCATGCCAATCATCCTCAGAAATCAGCACTGCATTTTTTCCCTTATTATTTACTATCGTAACTGGTTCAGCTGAAGCATTTACATCTTCTATTAAACTATACAAATTATTTCTTGCGTTAGTTACATTAATTATTGCCATAAAGTCACATCCCTTCTTACAAATAAGTATAACGTACGTTTTAACGTACGTCAAGTCATAATAAAACTTTATTTATCATATCAAATTTTACTGCATCTCTATGTTTTTTGTTGTCAAACTTGTTGTCAATTAAGAACTCTATACCTCTGAATCTCCTTTCTTTACTATAATTTTCGTTTTGTGAACGTGGGTTCGAATCCCACCGTCTCCGCTATTAATAAATCGAGTGTTTACGCGTTTTGCCTATATTTAAAGGAACTGTTAAGAATTAAATGTACTGTAGAAGTATAAATTTTGTCACACGTGTTGCATTTTTACTTAGGAATGCAACACGAAATGCAACACGGAAAATGATATAATATGCTTAAAAAGTCCCTAGGAAACTGGGGACTTTTTATTCCATTTATTCTCATTGTATTTGTTCCTGTAAAAAAGTATATTTAAGATAAGTAAATTACTTTATGGAGAAAATATTATGAGACAAGTCCTAAATATAGAATTAGAATGCCGCACGCTCCTAAGCGGTGCACAGGAACCTGTGTTGGTTAGAACGCTACCCGATACCGCAGATAGCCATTATTATAAAATATTAGACATAAAGAACGGGAAAAAAAGTGGCACCGGGGCAAGTAGATAACTATAGTAGCATGTGTTATAGCGGTGCATGGTAATCATAGGAACGTTCTGTTGCTGCATTTCCCGGAAAAATCTATGTGGAAACTCGTTATGTAACCCCGGTTAATCCGGGGTTTTCTTATTCTTCTACTTCTTCCGGGTACACATCCAACCGCATCCCCTTAAACACAGGCTGTCGCATAGCACCTTTAGTATTAGGAATGTATTCCACGGTGCAAACCTGATGCGCTACCCATATAGCATTCTCATTTCCTTTGGGCAGTATAGAAAATGGGTTCCTGCCGGTTGGAACCAGTGTCTTTATAACTCCGGCGGATACTCCCAGGGTTATGTGTCCTTTATATAGAAGTCTTCCGTTCCGGTATCTTCCAAGTACCAAGCTGTATATATTCCTGACCTTGTATATATAACCGGTAACAATATACTCTTCATTCGCCATGCGCTTGAACTTAATCTCCTTGTTTGCGTAACTTCCTGTTTGTATGCGTCTTACCTTTTTACATAAACAAGTCTATACCCTTTTTATCTGTTAAAAAAAGATACCGTATTATCCAGCCAACTGCCCTACGTGGTTCTGCTGAATAAACTGTTTAATTTGGTTGTATCCCCAGCCACAATTTATTAGGCTACTCACAAGCATTTCTGCGCCTTCAACCTCTTTTACTGCTCTGAGGTCAAGTAATCCCGTAAACTTTCTTTTGGTTTTACGCCATATTCCTGCATCAGCTCTTTAAATGGCTTTCCAAACAACGTTTTATAGATCAACTTCGTGTAGTTTGGGTACATGAAGTTTTTATGGGGGCTTGCTGTTCGAACTTCTATGGCAGCCGGCAGGGCGTTGTGCCATCCGTTCTGAGTCTTGTCGGAAATGAGGTGGTGCCGATGTACGTTACATACAGTGATTTATTTACCTTCGTAATCATGCTTACATCTGTTATAACTTTAGTTGTAACTATCAAAAAAAAGCATAAAAAATAACGCCCCCACTCTGGTAAAGTAAAGCGTTGTTTTTAAATACTTATTCTGCCAGAACGGATAGTCATGACCTATCCTCCGGCTGTCTTGTTAAGTATATTATAGTCAATGTTCAGATATTTGTCAATAAATTATCTAACACGAAAAATAAACTTCAATAGAAGACCTGTCTTTTTATTTATTCCTGATGAGATAATGCCCATTGTGGTATACGAAGCACTTCACGAAACAGTTACTTATTTATTAAATGAAAAACTTCCCATGAACCAAATAGATAATTTGTTTTTTCCTAATTTTGATAATAGAATTACATTTAATGGATTAATCAATATTGTGAACTCTCAACTTGTTATTGGTAGCTATCATCCTGTACATACTGTCATAATAGAAATCAGCCAATCTAAATCAGCAAATTATAAACTTGCAATTAGTATAGATTCAAAAAAATAAATACATGAATCGGTACTATTTATCTTGTACTCCAATATAAGCTTTGATATAATACTATATACAATACACCGACAAGAGCAACTTATGGCTTTGGAAAATAAATTGGGCATTACGGACGCAGCAGAGCTTGCCCGTGATGAAGAAAAAACAAGCAAGAAAAAGGCTCTCGAATTGTTTGAAATACACAAACACCAGTTCAGAGAGGGTAACGGCAGGGGTACCAGAATTTGGCTTGACTCTATCCTCAAAAAGGAACTGCACCAAGTAATTGACTGGAGCAATGTTAATAAAGACGATTATCTGCTCGCTATGGAGCGTAGCCCAATTAAGGATGTTGAGATAAAAACACTTCTTCGTGCTGCTTTAACTGATAAAATCGACGACAGTGAAGTCTATATGAAAGGCATTGACGCAAGCTACCACTATGAGGGATACAACGTCTTTAAAACGGAAGATTTGGACAATGAGAATTAATCGACCTATTCGTGCGAATTGTAGATAAAAGGTAAAGCTATGACTGAGTACAACCAGATTGAGAGGAAAATACAATGGCTGTTAGTTATAAAAAGCTCTGGAAGCTGCTTATTGATAAAGATATGAAGAAGAAAGACTTACGTGAGGCCGCGAATCTAAGTCCCTCCCTCGTTGCCAAAATGGGCAGGAATGAAAACGTCACAACCGAGGTGCTGTCAAGGATTTGTGCAGCACTTAAATGTGACATCGGTGATATTATGGAAATGGTGCCAGAGGAAGAATAAGAGCCAAACGACTTATTAAAGTGTGTCAAATCATACGAGATTTTGCGGCAGATAATCCACTAAAAAATGCATTACTGATATGCCAGAAATATAAGCTGTGAATGGTAAACTTTATGTATCAGCTATATTTGATTGCTTTGATGCATAGGTCAACTTAGGGATATCTGATTCAAACTAATCAATCTATAAAATACATCCCCGGGAGGTATTATTCATCATGCAAAAACTAAAGTATATGTTCATCCATCTAATCAGCATAGCTGCATTTTTCACCCTTTGCATCATTACTCCATCCCTTGTAGCCTATTTTTTCCTGCTGCTGCTTCTTGTTCGGATCGTCATTTTCCTGATCCCTTCCAACGGGGAACGAATCCGTTTCCGGACGGAGTCGAAACGAGCGCTTCTGGTAATTGATCTGCAGGAAGGATTATGCGGGCAGCGAGGCTCCTACTCCAATAAAGAACCTTTTTTGAAAGCGGTAAATGACACCATTGAAAAAGCCAGAGCAGATGGGGATATGGTCATCTATGTAAGACAGGTATTTTCATCCCTGGACAACATTTTTGGCTGCCTGGCAATGGGTGGAAGGCTATCAGGCTGGGATCATGGCAGTGATTTTGTAGCAGGATTAAATATCATCAGTGACAATCAGTTTATTAAGCACCAGCAGGATGCGTTTTCCTGTAAAGCACTTTCCCGGCTTCTCGCGGAAAGTGAAATAAACACCTTGACCATTGTAGGACTGGATGCTTCTTCCTGCGTATATAAGACAGCAATCAGCTCTCTGAGACGGGGTTACATTGTAAATTTAAATTCAAAAGCCCTCCTGTCAAAAAGTAAGAGCGTAATGAATAAAATGCTGGATACTTTTCGCCAGAAAGGCATGTATGTTTACTAATTATTTATAGGAATCTTCTAAAATTTTAACTACATCTGCATCACTCAGTTGAACCGGATCACCTGCATAGAGTCCCCCCATGGTGGCTCTTGCATTATCCGCATATTTTTTCAGTTCTTCTTTCTTCATACCATGACTGCTCATTTTTATATCGTCAACTCCGCAGATCTTTTGCAGTTCTGTCAGGGCATCCACAAAATCCATTGCCGTCTTTGCATCTGATTTTCCAAGGGCTTTTGCCATCTGAACCATACGTTCCTCACACTGGTTTGTATTTGCAAAATGTGAATAATATGCTTTACTAATTGCAATTAAGGCTTCGCCGTGTACAAAATCCGGATGATATGCGCTGATGGCATGGGCTATGCTGTGTTCTGACGTACAGGAAGAAGTGGATTCTACCATTCCTGCAAGGGTATTGGCAAGTGCCACATCTGCTCTGGCGTCCATGTTATCGCCTTCGGCTACTGCCTTGTGAAGGCTTTTGCCAATCAGCTCAATCGCTTTTAATGCAAACATATCACTCATTACATAAGCACTATTATTTAAATACCCCTCTGTACTGTGAAACAGAGCATCAAATCCCTGATATGCCGTCAGGCGTGACGGAACCGTTGTCATCAGTTCCGGGTCTACAATGGCTAACATGGGGAATGTCTTATCATATCCGAAACCGATTTTTTCATTTGTCTCTGTCTTCGTAGTAACCGTCCATGGGTCTGCCTCTGTTCCCGTTCCGGCAGTTGTGGTAATTGCAATAATCGGAAGCGGATTATTCGGTACCGGCAGTCCCTTTCCACTGCCGCCCGATACATAATCCCAGTAATCCCCATCATTTGCAGCCATTACTGCTATCGCCTTAGCCGCATCAATACTGCTGCCGCCGCCAAGTCCCACTACAAAATCAATCCCGTTCTCTTTGCAGACAGCAGCTCCTTCCATAACATGGTCTTTTATTGGGTTAGGCAGAATCTTGTCAAACAGGAGATGGGATACCCCTGCTTTCTCCAATTGTTTCTGTACTTTTTCAAGATAACCGTATTTTTTTACGGAGGTTCCTCCTGTTGTAACGATAAGTGCTTTCTTTCCCGGCATTTCCTGCTTGTGCAGATCGTTTAATGATCCTTTGCCAAATAAGATTCTGGTTGGAATGTAATAATTAAAATCCATATTGTATCCCCTTTCTATTTTACGTACAGCAGTACATCAGACTTTCGTCCGTTTGGCATCCTCACCTGTATGTACCAGCCTGTTCGTCGATAAAGAAAGTATAAGTCTTAAAGCTAACTTGAAGTCAAGCACTTTTTTCGGATCCTTCTGATCCTTCCTTTCTGTTCCTTCCGGGAAGGTCAGTACTGCCGGCTACACCTTTGACCGAACCTCATCCAGTGTCTTAGACACACCATGGTGAATCGGCTTCCATTCCACCTTTTTAAACAATGCTACGATGGAAATTGGTATATATGTAATCATAAACAGCGGAAATGTAAATATATATCCGATTTTCTTATAAGCAGGTGCATGAATCTGCCTCCATTCTGTGACAACCGTAAGCGCTCCCATTGCCAGCATCATAAGATACCCATTTACCAGAAACTCTCCTACGGACTGCAGTAATACCAGAATATCTGCATCTTTGTAAACGAGACTGACAATGAAACCAGCCGTATTCAATATGCAGCTGAGCACTGTTAAAATAATTGCCGGCATGATTGACATAACCATGTCGTAACAGGAAAAGCTTCCTTTTTCGAAAATATTTCGGATCAGCCTGCCGCCGTAATTAGCAAATACCTGCATATTTCCCTTTGCCCAGCGCAGCCGCTGATTCCATGACTGGCGAAAGGAAACCGGCTGCTCATCATACAGAACAGCATCCGGACAATAAGCGATGCGCTCACCCTGTAAAATACTATCCACTGTAAATTCAATATCTTCTGTCAGAAGGAAATGATTCCAACCCTGATTTTTTCTGACTATGTCGCTGTGAATCAAAAAACCGGTGCCTGAAACTGCACAGCTGCTTCCCATTGCCATCCTTGCCTGATTTAAATACCTGGACTCTCTTAAAAACCACAGGGAGTAACCTGCCGAAATCCAGTTATCCCCAAAGTTTTTGGAATTGCGGTAACTTGTTATAATGCGGTGCCCATCAGAAAATGTACGGTTCATATTCTCTATGTAATATTCATCCAGCAGATTATCTGCATCAAAGATGAAATAACCGTCATATTTCTTATCAAGACCGGCTGCCTTGATATTCTGAAACAAAAAGCGCAGCGCATATCCTTTTCCTACCTGTCTCGTATTAAAACGTTCCCATACACAGGCATGATTGGCTCTTGCAATTTCAGCAGTCCTGTCCGAACAATTATCTGCTACTACATAAATATCTACATACTTAGTCGGATAACTCTGATTCCGTATGCTTTTTATCAGCTGTGCTATTACAGACTCTTCATTTCTGGCGGATATCAGTACTGCATACATATGGTAATTCACTTTACCGGATGTCTTCGGTTTTTTAATCAGTGCTGCTGCCACATAGAAAAGCTGGTAAGAATAGCAGCAGATAAACACCATAGCAATCAGATAATTTACATATTTAATCATTTCCATAACTTTTTCCTCCTTCTTTTGCAGCACCACGTACCGTTATAACCCGATATACCAGTAAGCCAATTATGCTGACAATGATTGTGACAGCAAATACAAGAATAGCAAATTGGTAATTCTGTACTCCCAATGCATCTCCTCCCACCGTAGATGTTATGATTGATGGAATTCTCGCTATCCCTGTTATTAAAATCCAGGTTGATAATCTCATTGTTGTAAGCCCGATAACATAGGTCATAAGGTCTTTTGGTGTCCCCGGAATCAAAAACAGTATAAAGGTCAGTGTATTCAGTTTCTTTTGATTCTGCATAATTTTAAGTGACTGGATCTTTTCTCTGGGGTAAAATACTTCTACCGCTTTCACTCCAAAATACCTGACAAAATAGAATACAACAATGCTCCCGATTAATGCCCCAATCAGGCAAAGCGCTGTCCCTTCAAATATCCCGAAGGCATAACCCGCCCCGATTTCAAGGGGTTCTCCGGGTATGATAGCTATTATAATCTGCATTGCCATCATTGCACTGAATGCAACTCGCCCCCAAATACCATGCCCGTCAACCCACGCACGAAACTTTTCCGGCTGTGAAACAAATTCCAGCATTGGCCTCCCCACAAACCAAAAAACGGCTGCACTCATGAGTATAAAAATAGTAACGCATGCGATACTAATTATCTTTTTCCGTTTTAATGTCATAAAAAACTCTCCTTATCCGCCCCGGAAGTTTTCCTTCCTTAACTTTTAAGAAGAGTATAAATTACAATATTCAACAAATTATCAACTGCAACCGATAATTTTCTATAGAATTTCTTACATTATTCTTAACACACTCAAGTGCTTCGCTTTACAGCAACATTTTAAAATTAGCCTGCACAAGCCCGCCTCCATTGTGGCCATTAGCGCAAAATATGGAACCTCCATGTTTTTCACTGAGAATCTTACAGATATTCAGCCCCAAACCAAAATGAGAATCGTAGACATTTTCTTTTTCTTTATAAAAGGGCTTCACTGCCTGTTCTAAGGCCTCTCTGGTAAATCCTTTTCCATCATCACCGACCGCTACGGAAAAATACTCACCATATGCAAATAGCTGCACATCCAATTCTCTTTTCGCGTATCGTACACCATTAGAGATGAGATTTTCAAAAACCTGCAGTACTAATTCCCGGTCCACTGATATTTTAGAACATTTAAAATGCGTGGTAAATTTCAGCTGCATGCCTTTTTCCCTGCAAAGTATATCGGCACAGTCTCTGATCTGCTCTGCAAATTCCTCACAATTTATTACACTAGTCTT
>NZ_JNGB01000090.1:0-20586 GCF_001029355.1 Robinsoniella sp. RHS | reverse complement strand
AAGCTTCATATTGAAACGGAAGCAAGACGTGTGGTATTTATGGTAGAAACGAAATATGAGAAGGATAACAATGCACTGGAGACAGTAAAAAGCCTGTTTGCATCAAAACCGAAGGATTATATTACTGCTGTAGATGAAAAAAGTATTATTTTGGTGAAAGAATTAAAGCCGGAGGATACTTATGAGGATATTGATGAGATTGCCAAGATGCTGAGAGACATGTTAAATGCTGAGGCTATGTCCAGTGTCCGTATAGCTTACGGAACGATTGTGGATGAAATTAAATTGGTATCGAAGTCTTATAAAGAAGCGAAGATGGCGCTGGACGTGGGGAAAATTTTCTACGTTGAGAAAAATATTATTGCATACAATACACTGGGTATTGGACGACTCATCTATCAGCTTCCGATTCCGCTGTGTCAGATGTTCATGAAGGAAGTATTCGGAGAAAAAATGCCGGATAGCTTTGATGATGAAACCCTGATGACCATCAATAAATTCTTTGAAAACAATCTGAATGTCTCCGAGACTTCCAGACAGCTTTTCGTTCATCGTAATACGTTAGTTTACCGTCTGGAAAAACTCCAGAAGAGCACCGGTCTTGATATCCGCGTGTTTGATGATGCATTAACGTTCAAGATTGCCCTCATGGTTGTAAATTATATGAAATATATGGAAATACAGGATTTTTAAAATTAAGATAAATCAGAATCTGTCTCAGACAGGTTCTGGGAAACAAAATAGAAAAGGAGTAACTATCAATGGTAAAATTATACGATAATGGCGTATACCTGTTGAACGGGACAGAAATCGTGGAAGATAATGCCGATGCTGCTGCCGTTTTAAAAAGCAAATTAGGCGATAACGTTCCTGCAAAAGCCGAGGCTGCCAAAAATACAATTGCTTATGGTATTTTAGAAAGCCATAATACTTCCGGAAATATGGAAAAGCTGAAGGTTAAATTTGACAAGCTCACATCCCATGATATTACGTTTGTTGGTATTATCCAGACAGCACGTGCATCCGGACTTGAAAAATTTCCGGTACCATACGTTTTGACAAACTGCCATAACAGCTTATGTGCCGTTGGCGGAACGATCAATGAAGACGATCACATGTTCGGACTTACCTGTGCGAAAAAATATGGCGGGGTTTATGTTCCTCCTCATCAGGCAGTTATTCACCAGTTTGCCAGAGAAATGCTGGCAGGCGGAGGAAAAATGATTCTGGGATCTGATTCTCATACCCGCTATGGTGCTTTAGGTACAATGGCAATGGGTGAAGGCGGTCCGGAGCTTGTAAAACAGTTATTGTCAAAAACTTATGATATTAATATGCCCGGAGTAGTAGGTGTTTATCTGGAGGGAGAACCTGTTAAGGGTGTTGGACCTCAGGACGTTGCACTGGCAATTATCGGAGCCGTATTTGCCAATGGGTATGTAAACAATAAAGTAATGGAATTTGTGGGACCGGGAGTTGATAAGTTAACTGCTGATTTCAGAATCGGCATTGATGTTATGACTACGGAGACCACCTGTCTGTCCTCGATCTGGAAGACCGACAGTGAGATTAAGGATTTCTATGACATTCATGGAAGAAGTGAAGAGTATAAGGAACTTGCACCGGGAGCCGTAACTTACTATGACGGTATGGTCTATGTAGATTTAAGCCAGGTAAGACCAATGATCGCAATGCCTTTCCATCCAAGCAATACATATACCATTGAGGAGTTAAATGCAAACTTAATGGATATCCTCGCTGATGTGGAAAAGAAGGCGCTGGTAAGCCTGGACGGAGCTGTAGACTTTACTTTAAAAGATAAAGTACGCGGCGGCAGACTCTATGTGGATCAGGGTATTATTGCAGGATGTGCCGGCGGCGGATTCGAAAATATCTGCGATGCAGCAGACATCTTAAAAGGTGCAAGTATTGGATCTGATGAATTTACCCTTAGCATTTACCCGGCAAGTACGCCGATTTATATGGAATTAGCTAAAAATGGAAGACTAGCAGAGTTGATGGCAACAGGAGCCATTGTGAAGACGGCATTTTGCGGTCCTTGCTTTGGTGCAGGTGATACACCGGCGAATAATGCATTCAGTATCCGTCATTCCACCAGAAACTTCCCTAACAGAGAAGGAAGTAAGCTTCAGAACGGACAGATTTCTTCCGTAGCACTTATGGATGCCCGTTCCATTGCGGCAACAGCTGCAAACAAAGGATATCTGACAGCGGCAACGGATGTGGA
The DNA here is from genome assembly GCF_001029355.1 of Robinsoniella sp. RHS. Classification (NCBI taxonomy): domain Bacteria; kingdom Bacillati; phylum Bacillota; class Clostridia; order Lachnospirales; family Lachnospiraceae; genus Robinsoniella; species Robinsoniella sp. RHS. Next base: position 18,338 of record NZ_JNGB01000090.1, on the reverse strand, counting down.
TGTAAATTACAGCAAACCAAAATATTTCTTTGATAAGAGTATATATGAAAACCGTGTATTCGACAGCAAGGGGATTGCAGATCCTTCTGTTGAAATTAAATTCGGACCGAACATTAAAGACTGGCCTGCAATGTCAGCACTTACGGACAATATGATCCTCAAGGTGGTATGTGAGATTCATGATCCGGTTACCACAACGGATGAGCTGATTCCTTCCGGAGAGACTTCATCTTACCGTTCCAACCCACTGGGACTGGCTGAATTTACCCTTTCCAGAAAAGACCCGGCTTATGTTGGACGTGCGAAAGAGGTATATGCAGCTGAAAAAGCAAGACTTACCGGCGGTGCACCATACGATGCCCTGGCAGAGTTGGAACCGGTTGTAAATACCATCCATACCTTATACCCCGATGCAAATGAGCAGAATACCGGAATCGGCAGTACCATTTTCGCCGTAAAACCGGGTGATGGTTCTGCACGTGAACAGGCAGCTTCCTGTCAGAAAGTACTTGGAGGATGGGCAAATATCGCAAATGAATATGCGACAAAGCGTTACCGTTCTAATCTGATTAACTGGGGAATGCTTCCATTCCTGGTTGATAAAGGTGATCTTCCGTTTAAAAACGGAGATTATATCTATGTACCGGATGTGCGTAAGGCAATAGAAGACAAAGCAACTGAGATTAAAGCTTATGTAGTGGGTGACACAATGAAAGAGTTCACCCTTAAGATGGGCGAACTGACAGATGATGAAAGAACCATCATCCTGAAAGGTTGTTTAATAAATTACTATAAAGGTTAATAATAGAAAGACAAAGGCATAGTCTTATACAAAGGACAATGCTTTTGTCTTTTGCTTTTAGAGGAAATTCCACAACGTAGATCTGACACAGATTTTACAAAAAACAGACTTGAGTTTTATGATTAACTGCTACAATCAGGAAAAGCGGACTGTGTTCTGCTTACGACAAAATTAAACAGGAGGAATGTTCTATGAATCAAATTTATTCGAAACAATCTTTCAAGGTATACCGTGCAGATGGTGGTTTTGTGGTACATAATACAGATAAGAGATTTGAAGAGGGACATACGCATCTCAGCAGTTTTAAGTCGGCAAAGTATCTGGTGGATCTGGCGCTTCATAAAAGTCTGCCATATCATCTGGATACCTATCGGTTAGTCAGCCTTGCCAGAATCAGTATTGATGAAGAGTACAAGGCAAAAGTTATGGAGCTGGTTTCCAATAAAAGAAAAAAGGATAAGTATGTTAACAGCAGAAGAAAATGCGGTTGATTAGTTGATTAGCCAGCGGTTAAACGTATTCTGGCGCTAATAGAAATAATGGGAGTTGTCACTTAATAGGGAAAAGTGGCAGCTCTTTTTTGGTGTTCACAGAATTTTCAGAGAAAAAACACATTTTAATCTAATAAAAAACACATTTATCTCGTAATTTAGATAAGTAATTAACGGTAATTACGGGTTGCCGGGAAGTTGCCATGTGAATGAAAAAGGAGGAAGAAGTTTGATAGAAGTAAAGAATTTAGTCAAAAGATATGGAGATCATCTTGCTGTAGACGGCCTTAGCTTTTCCGTTGAAAAAGGTCAGATCTACGGTTTTTTAGGCCCGAATGGAGCCGGAAAATCGACTACAATGAATATCATTACCGGCTATATTGCATCAACGGAGGGCAGCGTAAGCATCAATGGGCATGATATCTTAGAGGAGCCGGAAGAGGCTAAAAAATGTATCGGATATCTTCCTGAACAGCCACCTCTTTATTTTGATATGACCGTTTGGGAATATTTAAAATTTGTTGCACAATTAAAGAAAATCCCTAAGGATCAACGTCTGGATATGATAAGCGATGTCATGGAAATGACAAAGATTACGGATATGAAGAACCGCTTAATTAAGAATTTATCAAAGGGCTACCGCCAGAGAGTGGGGCTGGCACAGGCAATAATGGGATATCCGGAAGTCATAATACTGGATGAGCCTACCGTAGGACTTGATCCAAAGCAGATTATTGAGATTCGTGAATTAATTAAGAGTCTGAGTAAAAAGCATACAGTCATTTTGAGCTCCCATATCCTGTCAGAGGTAAGTGCAGTCTGTGATTATGTTATGATTATCGCACATGGCAAACTGGTTGCAAGTGATACACCCGGGAACCTGAGTAAGCTGATGCAGGGAAGTGAGACCCTGAACCTGAGAGTGAAAGGAACAAAAGTAGAGACGGAGCAGATTCTAAATGAAATTGAGAATATCGACGAGTGGAGTTTCCTGGAGTCTGATGAAGAAAATACGGTGGATATTGAAGTAAGAGCAAAGGATCAGGCAGATGTAAGAGAAGAAATTTTCTATGGAATGGCTCATGCGCAATGTCCGATTCTTATGATGAAGTCCACCAGGGTATCCCTGGAAGATGTATTCCTGGAGCTGACAGCAGATGATAAAAAGCTGACAGATGAAGCTGGCGGTGAAGAGGAAGATCAGAATGAATCACAGGGTGAACCGGCATCAGCGGCTGATGAACCAAAAGAAGAGGCCCTGACCGGGCAGGAATATGATTTGCAAGAGGAAAAGAATATGGAAGAGGAGGAGCAGACTCATGACAGCGATTTGTAAAAAAGAGGTGAAATCTTATCTTACTTCTATGACTGGATATGTATTTATCGCATTTATTTTACTACTGGCAGGAGTGTATTTTACTGCTTATAATCTACAGATGGGATATCCGGTATTTGGATATACATTATCTGCAATAACCTTTGTATTCCTTATTATAACGCCAATATTGACCATGCGGGTACTGGCGGAAGAAAAGAAACAGAAGACAGACCAGCTGCTTTTGACATCCCCTCTTTCTGTGAAAGATATTGTACTGGGGAAATTTACGGCATTAATCGTGATCTTCCTGATTCCTATGATCATTCTTTGCATTTATCCGATTATATTAAAAAATTTTGGTTCCGTATCCCTTAAAATGGCTTACGTTGCAGTGATCGGATTTTTCCTTTTGGGATGTGCCAATATCGCAATAGGAATTTTCTTATCATCTATAACTGAGAGCCAGATTATAGCAGCAGTAGTAACCTTCGTGGTGCTGTTTATCTGTTATATGATGAGCGGCATTAAAAGTTTTTTTTCGGAAACGGCAATTACTTCCCTCATTGCATTTACCGCGGTACTTCTTGTTTGCTGCGGAATTATCTACATGGTGATGAAGAATTTATTTACGGTGTGCCTGGTGGCAGTTATAGGAGAGGCGGCACTGCTGGTTCTATATACTGTAAAACAAAGCCTCTTTGAAGGAGCAATACAGAAGGTATTGGGTATTTTTGATATCTCCAGTCATTTTGACAATTTTGTCAGTGGAATTCTGGATATCGGAGGAATCATATACTTTTTATCAATCATTGCTGTTTTTCTGTTTTTGACGGTACAGTCGATACAGAAGAGACGCTGGAGCTAGAGGAGGCAGATCATGAAAATAAAAAACATTTTTCCGAAATGGAGTAACAAAAAAGTAAAAAATGGTTCGTACAGCATAGCCATTACGGTGATTGTAATAGCCATTGTAATTGTAATTAACCTGGTGATCGGACAGCTTCCCGGTAAATATACAAAACTGGATTTCAGCGATAATAAACTCTATACGATTGGAGACAAGACGGAGGAAATTATCAAGGGGTTAAAAAGTGATGTAACCCTTTACCTGATTGCACAGAAAGGGCAGGAGGATAGTACCTTAAAAGAGGTTCTGGACCGTTATAAAGACCTCTCTTCCCATATAAAAGTTGAAACCAAGGATCCGGCGCTGTATCCAAACTTTGCTTCTCAGTATACAGATGAGAAGGTCAGCAGCAACAGTATTATTGTGGTTGGAGAAAAGAGAAACAAGGTTATTAATTACAGTGACATTTATGAAACAAGTGTAGATTACAGCACATATTCTTCCCAGGTTACCGGATTTGACGGAGAGGGCCAGATAACCAGTGCCATCTCTTATGTCACATCGGAAGAACTTCCGGTAATGTATGTACTGGGAGGCCATGATGAGGCATCTGTCAGCACTACGATGAAGTCTGCAATTGAAAAGGAAAATATAGAGATTAAGGATTTGAATCTGGTATCCCAGGAGTCGGTACCGGAAGATGCGGACTGTCTGTTCCTGTTTTCCCCAACCAAGGATATTTCGGCAGATGAGGCATCAAAGATCATTAATTACTTAAAAGCAGGCGGAAAAGCAATGATCGTATCAGACTATACCGGTACGGAAATGCCTAATTTCGAATCCGTATTAAAGGAATACGGTGTAGAGACAATGGGCGGCGTGGTGATTGAAGGAGATGCTAATCATTATGCTTCCGGAAATCCGTTATACCTCCTTCCAAATATCGGAAGCCAGGAAGTAGTAAGCAGCCTGAGCGGCCGCTTTGTTTTAATGCCGGTAGCCCAGGGAATTAAAACACTGGATGATAAAAGAGATACGATTAACGTCAGCAGCCTCCTTACCACGTCAGATTCCGCGTATATAAAAAAGGATGCAGAAAACATGACTAGCCTGTCCAAAGAAGATGGGGATGAATCAGGCGCATATGATCTGGGTGTTGCAATTACGGAAACGGTCGATGACAAAGAAACAAAACTGGTATACCTGTCAAGCGGTAATATGTTAAATGAACAGATTGACAGTGCGGTATCCGGTGCCAATACGGAGCTTCTGACAAATGCACTCAGCTGGATGTGTGATCAGGAGGCAAGTGTATCCATTCCAAGTAAGAGTACCCAGGTAAGCTATCTGACAATTACTTCAGCAGCCTCTGCATTCTTAAGTTCTCTTGCGATTGTAATCCTGCCGCTGATTTGTCTGCTGACAGGCGGAGTAATCTGGTTTAGAAGGAGAAAACGATAATGAAGAAAAAGAAGAAATTAATAGGGTTACTTACTGCTCTTGTTGTATTAATTCTTCTGACTGCAGCGTATTTCTGCCTGAAAAATTATAATAAAGAGCAGGAGGCAGAATCAGAAACAGAAGATACCAGCGTTGCAGTAACTTCCATTGAGGAATCTGATATAACAGGACTCACATATATCCTTGATAAGGAAAAGCTGGAGTTTAAAAAAGAAAATAACAGCTGGTATTATACAGAAGATAAAAACTTTCCGGTAGATCAGGATAAAGTGAAAACACTTCTGGATAATTTTAAAGATATTAAAGCCGTAAGAGATCTGGGACAGCTTGAGAATCTGGATGATTATGGTCTTAAAGAGCCCAGTAATACCGTTACGGTGATCAGTAATAATGGTGTAGAGACAGTATTTTATATAGGAAATGAAAATGAAACAACTGGTGATTATTATATGTATATGAATAATCCCGAGCATATCTATACCGTAAGCAGTACCTTTGCAAATGCTTTTAACGGAAAACTGTATGATCTGGTTGTAGACAGTTCCTTCCCAAGCATCACCAGTAATACCATCATTAAAGCAGTAGTTGACCAGACAGACAATCAGCTTACACTAGAATCATCCCGAGATGATTCGGCAACGTGGAGTGTAAAAGACAGTAAAAACAAGAAAAAAGAAGCAGATGGAACCAAGTCTAACCAATTACTTTCCAATGTGACCAGCCTGAACTTTAAGGATTATATTGACTATGACTGTAAGAACCTGGATCAGTACGGTCTGAAAGACCCTTCAGCAGTCATTACGCTGGATTACACGGTGACCCATGAGGCTGAGTCTTCATCTGAGCCTGGATCTGAACCTGGATCTGAACCTGGATCTGAGCCTGCATCTGAGCCTGGATCTGAACCTGGATCTGAGCCTGCATCTGAACCTGGATCTGAACCTGGATCTGAGCCTGCATCTGAGACTGCATCTGCGCCTGCATCTGAGTCTGCATCTGAGCCTGGAACTAAAACCACGGAAGCGGATGACGTTCAGACAGAAGAGTCTGAGAGCGAAACCCAGAGTACAAAACTGGTAACAGAAGTAAAACAGGTAATACTTCAGATTGGAAATCAAACGGAAGACGGTGATTACTACGTCAAGACATCTGACAATAATGAAGTACACACAATGTCAGCCGATGCATTAAAGCCATGGCTGGAAGCACAGTACAGTGATCTGCGGAAGGCAGAATAGCTGTAAAATAAAATGGGCAGGTTCGGTATTTCCCGTATGGAAAATACCGAACCTGCCTTTTTACCCAGATCATACAAATTATATGAATCCAAACGTAACAGCTGAAAATCTTTCTATTATTCTGAAGTCCCCATGATCTTAATCCTGTGGTTCCTGAATCATCAATTTAATGATTTCCTTATCGGTTTCTTTCATCCCCTCTTTACCCAGTATCCCGATATTGCGGATAGTAGCTTCCACACCCTTTGTAACGATACCATCGCCACTGTAAAACTGCTTTCCGTTTTTATACATATAATAACCCAGAATGCCGGCATCCACAGAGGCGGCAATTTTGGCGGCACAGGAAGCCTTTGCCCCGTCGCAGATTATGCCGGAGACAATTGCCACGGAATTTACCAGGGTATGGGCAATAACCTTGAAGTCCCCGCCCATAAGATAGGCGATTCCGGTACCGCTTCCGCAGCCGGCACTGACAGCGCCGCAGTATGCTGACAGTCTGCCAATCCCGGTCTTCTGATGTATGGTAATCAGGTTCGATACCACCAAAGCACGAAGCAGCCTGTCATGACTTACCCCCAGTTCTTTGCCGTATTCAATTACCGGAAGAGAGGCACACATGCCCTGATTCCCGCTTCCGGAATTGATGATAACAGGAAGCTCACATCCGCTCATTCTGGCATCAGAGCCGGCAGCCGCAGCAGCCTTGGCACGAACTTTAATATCATTGCCGTAGGTAGAGAGAATCACATTTCCAATATTAGCTCCGTAAGTTCCCTTCAAACCTTCTTCGGCAATAGCAGAATTATAAGCAATCTGTCGATCCAGAACCTCTCTGACATCATCGATGTCCACTGAATCTGCGAACTCTACAATACTCTCCACATCCAACAGGCTGCGGTCCGTGAGATGTGTCTCAGCCAGTGCAGTTACGCCAGCTTCATAGAGTATTTTCTGATCTTTTTCAATGTACACAATATTTGTATGGTAATCACTGATGCGCAGGTTTACACAGGATTCCTCAGCAGAGAAAAAGAGTATAATATCAAAAATCCTGTCAGTAACGGCTTCTTTTACCACAACGGGAATATCAGTGAGTGCCTGTTTCATCAGCGCTTTTTCTTCCGGCGTCACCTGGGAGATGACTTCCAGTTTTTTATCAGCATTTCCGGCAATTACCCCTGCGATGACTGCGGCAGAGATGCCCTTTAATCCTCCGGTATTTGGAACAATCACGCTCTTTACATTTTTTATAATATTACCGCTTACCTGTATCTCAATCCTCTGGGGAATACACCCCAGTATCTCCCTGGCTTTTGCAGCTCCGTAGGCAATCGAGATTGGCTCGGTACATCCCATGGCGGGAACTAATTCTTCTTTCAGGATCTGAACATAGGTCTGGTACTTGATATTTGTTTTTTTCATAGGTTACTCCCTTTTATAAAGGTATTTAGAATACCTGTTAATAGTATTATTAATAGTTGTATGGTATATTATCCCCGATATTGCTCTGGTGTCATCTGCTCCAGCTTTTTAAATACCCGACAGAAATAGCTGACATTGTCGTAACCTACAGCTTTGGCAATTTGGTATAGTTTTTTGTCGGAATTTTTCAACAGTATTTTGGATTCCGAAACTCTTACCAGATTCAGGTAGTCAATAAAAGTCTTTCCCTGCTTTTTCTTGAATATATGGCTTAGGTAACTTCTGTTCATGTGGAACAGAGAAGCTACAAACTCCACAGAGATATCGCGGTAGAAGTTTCTGTCAATATAGGTTTTCACATTATTTACAATGTCGCTGTCAGAGTACACATTGTCAGGTGCCAAAGCCTGGGATATAGTTCCGAAAAACTGCCGGTAATAGCGGCATAGCTCCTCCAGACTGAACATAGTATCCAGAATATTCTGGATGCTGGTATCCACGGAGTCAGCCTGAATCTGCTGAATATACTGGTTTAGCATCAGCTTCACCTGATTGGTGATTTGGAAGCAGGAGCATTTAATTTCATAAAAAGTGGCATCTGTCAGGCTTTGATAATAAGAAAACAGGTCTTTTACCAAGATATCCACCTCCTGATTCATGCCGGCTTCAATTCGGAAGAGCAGCTGGTCTGTGCGCTCCCAAAGGATGGATTTGGGAGCAGGGGTATCCGTAATGGTAAAGATATAAGTATCATCCTGTACCTTCATCTGATTCAAGGCCTGAATGCTTTCCTGAAAGGCATTGTGCAGGGACAGCAGGTGTCGGTGTTCCCGGCTGACTCCATAGATCACTTGTTCATTCCGGGAAAGAAACAGTGCCTTTAGATTTTCGATCATTTCATGACAGACTGACTCTGCCGAAAAAAACGTCCTGGCGGGAAAGAACAGCAGAAAAAAGCCCAGGTTTTCTGCATGGGGGTGGGGAAGATAAAGAGCCATGTTGTCATAGCCCCTGTCGGAAAGGAGCAGGCTGATTTCATCCTCCGGCAAAGGCTGTTCAGAGCGCAGCAGCACGAAAAGGCAGGAGTGGCTCTGATTGATAAATTTCAACCGTTCGGAGGAGAGATGCAGATTACTCTCGGAGTAACCGCAGATCAGGTTCCTAAGCTGCTCTCTATCGTGGTTTAGGTGAAGAGCTTCCTTATATTTCTCCGAGGACTGAAGTTTTGTTTCCACCTCTGTCTGATTTTCAATGCGGGTGATGGCCTGCTCTACAGCAGAGATAATCTCACTGCTGCCAAAAGGCTTTAAGATATAGTCAATGGCACTGGCGCGGATAGCCTGTCTGGAGTATTCAAAGTCGCGGTATCCACTGATGACGATAATCTGTATCTGGGGATATTTTTCCGCCAGCAGGGGGAGAAGCTGCTCTCCGTCCATGATGGGCATTTTCATATCAGTAATGATAATATCCGGGTGGAGTTTTTCTACAAGGGCGATTCCCTCATCTCCATCTGCGGCCTCTCCCGCACAAGTAATCCGGTCATTTATGGGAGAGAGCTTTTCCAGCGTCCCAAGGCGGGCCAGCTTTTCATCATCAATAATGAGATAGCGGTATTTCATAGTGTAACACTCCTTTGTAATTTATCCTTTTTACGGTTGAAAGTTCCATTTGGTTGGAAATTGCTTTATGATGGTGTTTGAAGTAGCCGCATCCTTTTTGAGATGCAGGTATAGAGCCGTTATCCATCCATCACAGGGAGGGTGATCTGTACCATTGTACCCTGCCCTATTTTACTGAATATCTGAAGTCCGTAATACTCCCCATAGTATAGAGAGATACGTGTGTGAATATTTTTCACACCGATACTTTGACCATGCCTGCGCCCCAGTTCTTTAAATTCCGGTTTCTCCGCCAATTGATTTTGGAGGACTGTAAGCGCATCCTCCGTCATTCCCCTTCCGTTGTCAGTGACACAGAGGAACAACCTGTTTTTCTCCCGCCTTGCTTCCACGGTGATCAAATTTCCTGCACGGCAGTAGTTTAGGCCGTGATACAGTGCATTTTCCACCAGGGGCTGCAGAATCAGTTTCAGCACCTTTACTTCACGGAGTGCATCCGGAATATGCACCTCATATGTGAACCCATAGTCGAACCGGATCTGCTGGATAGCAACGTAATTTTTTACGTGTTCCAGCTCCTCCCTAACGGGAACCAGTTCGCTCTTGGTCTTGATGCTGTAGCGGAACATGCTGCCCAGAGCCATGGTCATGGTGCAGATTCTCGGAACTTTGTTGATTGCTGCAATGCTGTTAATGGCCTCCAGTGTATTATAAAGGAAATGGGCATTTATTTGAGATTCCAGGGATTTCATCTGGGAATCCAGCAGGATCAGCTTGTTTTCCAATTCGTTTTTTATGTAGCGGTTCCGCTCATCCAGCATTTCCTGAAAGGAATTGTACAGAGTGCCAATCTCATTCCGGTTGCCAAAGTAAGGGCTGTCAGATACATCATACTTTCCGTCAGACCGTGCCATCTGACTGCTCAGGTAGGTAATGGGCTTTGTCAGGCTCTTAGACAGGAGAATGGAAATAATGAGGAAGGCCAGTATACAGGTGACGGTAAGAAATATAAGGGTAATCTGCGTAATACTGAACTCATTGTACAGAAGGTCCCGGTTTATGGAAGCATGCAAGGTGAGATCAACCAGATTCAGATCCTTTTCCAGAAGAAGAGAGTCATCGGTGCCAAAATCAGACAGTCCCGGAGATTGGGTAATATACAGGGGGCTGTCCTTTTGCATGACGGTCAGCGAGGCTGTCTCTGGCATGGTATTTACTGTGGCAAGATCAAAGACCTCAGGTTTACAGTCAATCATCAGTATCCCCAAGAAGTCTCGGGTGTGTACATCGTACAGTGCGGTACAAAAGGAGATAGAAGGACTGCTGCTTTCAAAAAAATCTTTTGAATCCGGGCCGTAGATATAGGTGCTTCCTTCAAGCGCCCTTGATTCCTGATACCAGGAATCAAGGGTGGGATCATAATCGTGGGAAATATTGATGCCGTTTCCGTAACCATAGCCCAGAATATTTCCCGATGGGGTAAAGAGAAAAATTCCGTTAATGTAAGGGGAAAAATAAATAAAATCCTGGCAGGTGGAATTCAGCTTTTCGTTGCTTAGATAAATATCGTAGTCGGTGGGCTGAGTTCTTCCGGCATATTTTTTCAGGTTATCCACCATGGACACGTGATCTTCCTTTGGGAGGTACATGGCTTCCACAATATGCTCCAGATTACTAAGTGTATAATTAGCCTGAAAGGAGGCGACATCCATGAGGTTTTCTGCAGACTGAGTGACCTGCTTTTCAATCAGATTGGTATATCTGGTGTAAGTGTAGATGGAAAATATAAATATTGGTATTATGGAAATCAATAAAAATATCAGAAAAAATTTTTTCTGAAGCTTCATGGTGCCATCCTCCTTTGGACGGAAATTTAATAGGTACTCACTGGTAATAAAAAAAGCATATCATATCAAAAAACAATTGTATATACTTGTATTTAAAAAAACCTTTTGCTATGATGTAGAAAAAGGGGTTTAACCGGCAACCTATAAGACTCCTGTTGCGGAGTTACACAGGATACGGAAGCCACATGAGTGGGAGAGTCTGCAGAATATGAGAAGAAAATATGAAGTGGTGTTAATTGGTCTGGCTATGCTGTGCACCCTTATTGGGTGCGGACGAATCAGGGAGGTAAAGACTGAAGATAAGATTGTTCTGACCTATATGGCACCCAGCTATGGGAATCACAGCTTTGTGGGAAAGGAAACGGTAGAGAATATTAATAAGACTTATCCGGATATTGAGATACATCCTGTGATTTTCTCGGAGGAGCAGTATTATACTGTGCTGAAAACAAGGCTGGCCACGGGAAAAGGGCCGGATTTCTTCTTTGTCCAGCCTGAGTATGCGGGTCCTAACGGAGTGAGCAGCCTGGCAGAAGCCGGTTATCTGGCTCCCGTAACAGATTTGGAAGGCATAAAAAATGCAGATGAGACAAAGTGTGCCCTGATACGTCATCAGGACCAGGTTTATAGTGTCTCCATCGGAAAGATGGCACTGGGGGTACTTTATAATAAGACAGTATTTGAGGAAAACGGTGTGACCGTGCCCGGATGCTGGGAGGAATTTATAGAGTGCTGTGAGACGCTGAAGGAAAAGGGTATCCAGCCTATGACGCTTGGAGGAAAGGCACGAAATACCTATCAGTATGGATTATATCAGATTGCGGTAAATCAGATCTACCCCCGGGATCCGGGTTATGACAAAGAGCTGCGGGAAGGCACCAGAAAATTTACCGATAAGGGAACCTGGGATAAGGTACTTACTATGTATACAGGGCTTTACAGAGAGGGATATATGGATCCGGAGTCTATGGAGCTCACAGCGAATGAGGCGCGACAAAAACTGGAAAACAGAGAGGCGGCCATGCTCTTTGTGTCCTCCGGGGAAGCCAGAAATCTGGTGACCGGCGGGGCAGCCAACGGAGATCAGTATGGGATGATGCCGCTGCCTGCCAACAACGCAGGGGAGAAGACTTACTGGAGTATTGGAGAAACCGGAGGTGTGGGAATGTACGCTGGCTCCGCTTACCCTGAGGAGTGTAAAAGAGTTTTAGAGAATGAGTTCTGGAAGGAGCTGTTAGACCCAGAGCCACGGGAGGATCGTTTTTTGGAAGAAGTAAACAGGGCATATGGAGCCGGAGACTATTTTTATCTCTGCAACCAGGGCTGGAACAATGAGGTGGAGATCGTCATGGAAAAGAAGCTGGCAGAGTATATTACCGGAAGCAGGATACAAATCCGGGATATCACCCGGGCTATGCAGGAGGAACTGGAGCGGTAGCAGGCTTTGCGGAAGGATAGCATAGCAGCTATGAAATATAACAACCTAACATTTGTACAACAAAATTTTAACAATAATACAATTCATTTCCTTTAATAATAAATAGGTAAGAAAATGATTGCGGCTTTCAGACTGGTAAACAGAGCCGGGCGGATAGCTGACAAAAGAGAAGGAGATGAGGGAATGAAAAGAAAACGTGTTATTGCATCCCTGATGGCAGCTTTAATGGCAACGACCGGGGCTATTGGAGGCGGAGGACTTACGGTCAGTGCAGCAGGGACAAATTTTCAGCAAGAGCTGGAAGCCAGGTATACAAAGCCGGATCAGTCAAACAATACGGAGCTTAGATGGTGGCTGGCACAGGGATCTCATACCGATGAAACCATTGTGGAAGAGATCAGAATGATGCATGATCAGGGGTTTACCGGTGTAGAGCTATGTATGCTGGATGATGCAACCATTGATACAGAAAAATATGCCTATGGTTCTGCCGAGGCAGTTCACGACTGGAAGCTGGCTATTGAGACAGCAACCAGGTACGGCATGTCTGTTGGTCTTACAAGCGGAACTCATTGGAAGGCGGCCAATATTCCGGGACTGGATCCCGATAGTGAGGCGGCAGGACAGCAGGCGATCTGTTCCGAAGAGACGGTAGAGGCAGGACAAACAAGAGAGGGTAGCTTGAGACTTCCTGATGTCAAAATTCCGGATTCTGCAAAGAAGACACTGATCGGTGTGTATGCTTACCGTATTGCCTCTATGGGAGATGGAACCAACAGTAATTCCACGGTACTGGATCAGAGCTGCTTCTATGATTTGACCGGTGAGGTGAAGGATGGTACGCTGACCTGGACTGCTCCGGATGACGGTGATTACATGCTGTATAGCCTGTGGCAGTGCGGTACATACCAGACATGTGATCCCTCCCAGACAACAGCCTATGCTATCAATTATTTTAACAGAGACGGCGCAAAGGCGCTGGAGGAGTATTTTGATAAGACATTTTTCAATGACCCGGAACTGGTGGAAGCTGTGCGGGAGGGTAATGTACAGCTGTTTATGGATTCTCTGGAATTTACAACCAGTCAGGGCATCTTCTGGAGCGGTATTATGGCGGACCGGTTTCAGGAGAAAAAGGGTTATGATATCCGTCCGTATCTGGCGTTAGTGCTAGGTGACGGTGGAAATACCCTGGGAGAATTGAACACCAGACCGGTGGGACGTTATATTCTGAGTGACACGGAAAATGAAGATGGAAGGACTCTGAGCTGGAAGATTAAAAATGATCTGTATGATGTCTGGACTGATTTGATCCAGGAAGAGATGATGGAGCCGTTAAAGAACTGGGGAAAAGAAAATTACAATATGAAGCTTCGCGCCCAGATCTCCTATGGCACAAAGCTGGAAATCACGGAGATGGCTATGGTTACGGATTACTCCGAGACAGAATCTCTGAACATGAAGGATCAGCCGGATATGTACCGTATGTGGGCAGGGGGAGCGCATATCATGAATCAGCTGTATTCCTCTGAGACAGGCGCAATCTTTGCTTTTGACTATTCAAATGGTTTTAATATATATCATATGAATTATGCGCTTACAGAGCAGGATTGGACACAGATGGCATATGCACTGTATGCCGGAGGTGTTAACCGTGTGATCTGGCATGGGCATGCTTCCGAATGGGGCCAGGAGGGAGTCCAGTGGCCGGGATTTGAGGGTATGTACGGCAATATTTCAGGACGTCTGGATGTACGTGATCCGGAGGCTATGACTTATCCTGAGATGAATGATCATCTGGGTCGTATCCAGGGATTGCTGCGTGAGGGTACATCCCGTACGGATCTGGGTATTCTGCATCTGAAATATGGTGAGCCCACAGCTTATGGCCCAAAATACTACGATCCTTTAAGTGAGCACGAAGGGGTATACTGGAAGGATACCACTCTGCAGGATGCAGGGTACACCTATGACTATTTCTCGCCGGACTATCTGAATATGATGGAGTATGATTCCAATTCCGGAAGCCTGGGTGATACCGTGGGATATAAGGCAATTTTGGTGCATCAGGAGGCGATGCCGCTGGATGCTGCCAAGCGACTGCTTGATCTGGCAAAACAAGGACTGAAGGTCATCATCGTTCAGGACGGCGCTACGATCACGCCCTACAAGCAGGAAAGTGAAGCTGAACTGGCAGATGTGATGGATGAGATGAGGAATCTTAGTAACGTAGCCAGTGTAGCATACGAGGCAGATGCATACAATGCGCTGCAAAAAATGGATGTACAGCCCCGGGCTGAGATAATTGGTTCTAATGCGCAGATACTAACCCAACTGCGGGCTGACGGTGACAACCTGTTTATGTACGCATGGAACTACTGTGACAGCCAGAACTGTGGTCTGGATCATGGCTTACATGCTACCACAGATGTCAGCATGGACGGTATTTACATTCCCTATGAGATTAATGACTGGACCGGTGAGGTAAAGAAGGTTGCCAACTACCGATACGAGAACGGCAAAACAATATTTACTGTTGATCTGAACTACAGCGATGTTGGGCTGTATGCATTTGAAGCGGTAGAGGCAGAGGAACTGCATGCCGTATCTACCGATGCCCAGAGCCTCTATAATGATAATGGAACGTTTGTTGTACGCTCTGCCAGGTCATGCAGCAATGTTACCACACTGAGCGACGGAACCTCCTACCAGACCAGCGTAAAGGTGCCGGCTTCAAAAGAACTGACAGGCTGGGATCTGACCGTGGAAAATTGGACGCAGGGGGAATTGCAGACCCACACGGAGGATAATGGGGAAACAGGAATTACAACAACGGAATACAAATATGATACAAACAAAGATACAATCAGCGTGAAACTGGATCAACTGGTTACCTGGGACAAAATCGGAGAAATCGGTCAGGATGTATCCGGTGTGGGCCGCTACACTACAACCTTTATCTGGGATAAGTCAAAAGCGGCAGGCGCTTATCTGGATCTTGGTGAGTTTCCGGGAGCAGCAGCTGTAAAGGTAAACGGACAGGAGGCAGAGCCGGTTAATGTAAACAATGCAGTACTGGATATCAGTCATTTGATAGCGGACGGCACAAATACATTAGAGGTTACCATTGCCACTACCTTGAGCAACCGACTGCTGCAGATGGGAAGACTGGAGGTTTCCGGCGGATTTTTCAATGATTATGAGGTGAAATATTACGCTAACGGTTTATCTTCAGCTACATTGATCCCGTTTGCTGAGGCTAAACTCTCTGAGTCTAACCGGATAAAGACAGCGGAGGAATTAAATGCAGAGCTGGATGCAGCCAGAAAAGCAGCCGATGAAGCCAAGGCACAACTTGCTGCGCTGAAAGCAGATAAGGCGGCGAGTGATGCAGAACTTCAGACTGCAAAAAAAGCAGCGGAAGATGCTTTAAAGGCCGTCAAAGCTGCACAGGATCAGATAGATAAAATAACATTCCGGGAAAAGAAGATTAAGATAAAATCAGTAAAAAGTACGTCCAAACGGTCTGCGAAAGTATCCTGGAAGAAAGTAAGCGGTGCAAACGGATACCAGATTCAGTACGCTGCCAAGTCTAATTTCAAGAGCAGGAAGACAATAACCCTAAAGAGTGGGAAGACTGTCGTAAAGACCATACGAAAATTAAAGAGCAAAAAGACGTACTATTTACGTATGAGAGCTTACAAGACCATTGCCGGGAAAACAGTTTATACCAACTACAGCCAAGAGAAGAAAGTAACTGTAAAATAAAAAAACTGACATATTATTATATCCAGTAGAAGAAATACCCGGGACCCAGGTTAGAACAATGGATTCCGGGTATTTTTATAACCTTTGCTGCCTAACATTTGTTCAATGAAGTTTTAACAATAGTACAAAGCAGATCCGGTATACTGACATCGTAAAGAAAAGGAGGGAATTATTCTTATGAAGAAAAAGAAACTTGCAGCTATATTCCTGGCTGCTACGATGACTGCAACCAGTGCATTTGGATCTATGCCGGCAATAGCATTTGCAGCAGAAGACACGCAGGTGGTAAATGCAAAAGTAGACTATATGGTGAATCCCGTTGGTCTGGCAAAGGAGGATGTAAAGTTTAGCTGGGCAATGACTTCATCTGATACAGGTGCGGCACAGACTGCCTACCAGATTGTTGTATGTGAGGGAAGTGCTGATGGAGCAATTGTCTGGGACAGCGGTAAAGTAGACGGTTCCGAATCTGTAGGAATCCCATACGGCGGAAATACTGCGCTGCAGGATGCCGCCAGATACTACTGGACGGTAACCATTACGGATAAGGACGGCAATACCGCTGTATCGGATCCCGCGTACTTTGAAACTGCCGGAAGCATAGACGGAGCCCGGTGGCTGTACGCAGGGGGAGCTAATCAGGCGGCTCCGCTGTTTCGTAAAGAGATGGCACTGGACAGTTCCAAAACAATTGTTTCTGCACGGCTGTATATGACTGCAATGGGTATATATCAGGCTTACATAAATGGCCGGGAAGTAAATTCTAATGTAGATGATATTTTCAATCCCGGGTGGACAGCATATGAACACTATGCCAATTACCAAACTTATGACGTAACAGATCTGGTGCAGAACGGTAACAATGCTATCGGAGTAGCCGTAGGGGGAGGCTGGTATCAGACAGCATATCAGTCCAACTTCGCAGCTGTCTTTGGACCTGATGATAAAGCCAGTGAAAGAGGGATTTTGGGGAAATTGGTAGTTACCTACGACGATGGAACCAGTACGGTAGTAAATACGGATACAGACTGGAAAGTTTCCCAGGACAGCCCGTATACCTACGATGATTTCTGGAACGGTGAACACTATGATGCAAATATTGCGGCAAAAATCAGCGGCTGGAATGAAGCTGGCTATCAGGATAGTGGATGGAATGCGGCAGATGTCACTGAATACAGCGGTGAACTGCATCCAAACTCTAAGGCAGCAGCAGTTATTCGTGATGAGTATGAGCAGAAACCAATTGCCGGCTACACTTATGATCCGGCAAATATCCTTAATGCAACCGGCACAAGCGAAGGATTGACCTACGGTGAGGTTGTAAGGGAAGATGTAAATGTGGACAATGACATCACCATCAAAGCCGGTGACAAGCTGATCCTGGATATGGGACAGAACATGGTTGGACTTACGAACGCCGTGATGAGCGGTTCCAAAGATACGGAGGTGACCTTCCGCTTTGCAGAAGCCCTCAATGATGGCCGTGACAGTGACTACGTATCCGATGACAATAACGGCCCTATGGGAAGTGACGGTCCGGATGGATCACTATACCGGATTGCTCTGCGCTCAGCCCAGTGTACGGATATCTATACGATGACAGGCGAAGACAAAGAAGAATACCAGCAGACCTTTACTTACCGGGGATTTCGTTATGTGGAGGTTTCTGCAACAAAAGATATCACCCTTCACAGTTTAAGAGGACGTGTGATTACATCTGTAAGCGATCGAACCGGTTATATCACAACTTCAGATTCCGACTTAAACCGTTTCGTAGAAAATACCATTTGGAGTGAAATGGGTAATTATCTGTCTATTCCCATAGACTGCCCCCAGCGTAATGAGCGTGCAGGATGGACAGGAGATGCGCAGTTGTTTGCCCAGTCAGCAACACTAAACTTCGATGTAAATGCATTCCTGGAAAATTATATTGATATCATGAATGATTATGCAGAAAACTCCAACAATTTCTATGCAGATGTTATGCCAAAGAATCGTGCTGTGGACAGTAAATACTGTGGATGGAGCGATGCAGGAATTATTATTCCATGGGTAATGTATCAGCAGACAGGTGATATCAG
>NZ_JNGB01000009.1:0-12184 GCF_001029355.1 Robinsoniella sp. RHS | reverse complement strand
TTATTATCCATCTTATCAGAAAAAGCCGATTTTACTTTTCCATTACATGCTCTTCACAGTATAGGTAATTATTATAGGAACCGTATCCGGCATCGGCAACCGGATACTTTGGATAATGGCCATATGTTTTTTTGGATTTTTCTATAAGCGGCACAAAACACTCCATATCTGATGCATATGGTTTTGCATTCATGACTGCTATATATTCATCGCATACAGCCACCTGCACGTTATAAGCCGGTGAAGCTGGACGTTTCCCATGTAGTCACGCTTTAGTCTCATAAATGTTGCATCATGGTCTGTTTTGGAATAACTGTTACGGCGGCCACCACATAGTGTTTTGCATAGATCCTCAGTCTTACTGCATCTCCTGATATTGTTTCTGGTTTATGCTTTTTCTGTGACCTACGTTCTTCTTGTTATTTATATCCTCATTTGGCACAGAGTCAGCCGTATAGAGCAGAAGAAATTCTTGTTTTTTGTCATAAAGTATAATTGCAGACGGAGGCTTCTATATGGTATAATCAATATAAAACTATGCTTGACAGTTAAAACGGCAAAAATAGCTCACCTGAAAGGATATAAAAATATGAAAAGTAAAAAATGGCTGGTACAAGGGATAGCAATACTCATTATGGTGGTATTATTTTCAGTGACGGTTTTTGCGGCTGATCATCAAATTTCGGCTGCTAATACAGAGAAAGAAAATCCTCTGGAACATTCTCTTTATATAAGGGGGCAGGAGGAAGAAGAGCTGCTGACCAGTGTCAGCGAAGAAGAGTGGAAAGCATTGAAGAAAGAGGGAAAAAGGGACAAGCAGGAAACTGCTTTTGTAGTGTTTCAATCCCAGAAAGCACCGACAGAAGAAGTTACCCAAACAGATATATCCGAACTTGTAACGGAAACGGAAACGGTTGTAGAATCACAAGA
The DNA here is from genome assembly GCF_001029355.1 of Robinsoniella sp. RHS. Taxonomy (NCBI): domain Bacteria; kingdom Bacillati; phylum Bacillota; class Clostridia; order Lachnospirales; family Lachnospiraceae; genus Robinsoniella; species Robinsoniella sp. RHS. The sequence goes on along the minus strand of NZ_JNGB01000009.1, from coordinate 11,254 downwards.
AACTAATTTGCCAGTGTCAGATGAGGTATATGAAAAATCAACCGAAATCCAAAATTCTGAGCCAGGTGAGACATACGAAGTAAAGAGCGAGGCCGAAATGTCTGAGCCAGGAGAGGCATCCGAAGTAATAACCGAGGCTCAAATGTCTGAGCCGGATGAAACATATGATGAAACAGCAGCCAAAACGCAAATGTCTGAGGCAGATGAGACATACGAAGAAACGGCCAATACCAGAATGTTAAAAGAGAATGAATTGCCGGTAAAAATCCCGGAGACAGAAATGATGGAGACAAGCAATCCGGTAAAAACTGTAAATCTTACAAAAAAACAGAAAAAATATATTAAAAAAGTATCAGATATATTTACAGAAGTAGTAGTTATCTTTAATGGCTGCTCTCCAGAAGATGAATTGTTTTTGACCGAATACCCCAATGTAATCGTAAAGGTTTTAGAAAAGGAAGTTAAAGAAACGGATCTGGAAGACATAATGAAAGCTCTTAATATAGAAGAAACCAGAAATGATTACAATCATCATATCGATGAGATTAGAGTGAACCGGAGTGAAGGGGTGGAAAGCGAGTCTGAAAAACCCAAGATATTGAATAAGGAAACCAGAAAAGATAGTAGCCTTGAGAAAATTTCTGCTTCAGAAAATCCGATCACGTTGGTTGATGGTGGCAATCTGCCGTCTGTCAGGGCAGCTAGCTCAAATAACAATGACACAGATACAGGCAATAATAAAAATAATGAGATAACCCTTACGTTTACCATTGACGACATGCTCGCAGGAGAAGATATGCTTACAGCAACATGTGCGATTTCGTCGAAGAAAGAAATAACGAATGGGAAATTAACATTTACCTATGATAAAAACATAATGACTCTTGAAAGTGCCGATACAGAGGATTTAGAGGCTTATGATAACAATGATATGACATGCCAGATCAATGATGCGAATAATGGTGCTGCAACAGAGGGAACAATAGAGATGACTATTTCTTCGGCGGAGGGAGTTAAGCTGGAAGGAGATATGCTTTATTTATATTTTGATCTAAAGTCAATGGCTAAAATGGGAGATGTTTACGAAATAAAACTTGAAGTCAATGAGATGAAAAATGGCTCTGAAGATTTACCTACCAATGTCAGGCAAAGCTCGTATACCGTAAAGGAAGAAGACGAGCTTGAAAATGAAGAGGAAGAGGATGATGGAAGTGACGGCGGTGTGGATGATGGCGAAGATGATGATGAGAGCGAGCCAGAAACACAGAGAACACAGGCTGCGAACAAATCAAACACAAAAACATCCGAATCTGGAACAAAAACAACAACAACAACCGCAACCAAAACCGCACCAAAAACCGGTGATGAAACGAACACGGCACTTTGGTTAATCATGGGGCTTGCATCTATGTTAACTGTACGGTATACATATAGAAAAAAAAGAAACGCATAATAGAGTGAATCTGTAAGAAGCCAATACACGTTAATTTTACAAATGTGTATTGGCTTTAATCGTTTTATTGCCGAGCATAGAAGCTTTTTTGGATTCGCGTGACAGACAGCGGAAATGGATTAAGCAGTAAGGCAGACTTGATAGAAAGCCGGATCCGTAATACTGACGAAAGAATATGACGGGAGAAGAGAAAACATCACAATAAATGGGGGCAATCTTAAGTAATTTTTTATAAAATAACAGTAGAAATGAACTTATTGGATAGTGTATACTATAAACAGTGTTGCTATATTTGTGAATAATCATTCCAGAAATTGAATGAGTGATGATGATATAGTCTGGGTACACTATGGATAAATACATAATTTCAGAAGAGGATGGATAGCCATGTGTGGAATTTGCGGATTTGTAGGCAATGTAACGGATAAAGAAACAATTTTGGGAAATATGATGGATGTTATTAAACATAGAGGACCTGATTCAGAAGGAAAGTTCTGTACCGACGAAGCTGCTCTGGGTTTTCGCAGACTGAGCATCATTGATTTGGAGAGTGGATCACAGCCTATGTTCAATGAAACAGGTGATTTAGCCTTAGTATTTAACGGTGAGATTTACAACTGTCTGGAACTGAGAGAGCGTTTTCAGAAAAGGGGACATGTTTTTGCCAATCGTTCAGACTCAGAAGTACTTTTACATGGATATGAAGAATACGGTGAAAAATTAGTAAATGAACTTCGTGGTATGTTTGGATTTGCTATCTGGGATGCTCCAAATAAGAAGTTATTCATGGCAAGAGATTTCTTTGGAATTAAGCCGGTTTATTATGCAATGATAGACGGTAGCCTGGTTTTCGGGTCAGAGATTAAAAGTATATTAGAATTCCCCGGATTTAAGAGAGAAGTAAATGAAGAAGCCCTGGAACAATACCTTTCATTCCAGTATTCTGCTATGGCGGAGACTTTCTTTAAAGGAATATATAAATTATTACCTGGTCATTACCTGACGCTTCAGGACGGCAGGCTGGAGATCACCCAGTATTTTGATCCGACGCTGGCACCACAGAAAACAAATGAGACAGAAGAAGAATTAATCCAGAAAATAGATAATGTGATGAGTGAGTCCGTTGAAAAACATATGCTGGCAGACGTGGAAGTAGGTGCGTTCTTATCAAGCGGTGTAGACTCCAGTTTCATTGCAGCCAAATATTCCGGAAACAAAACCTTTACGGTTGGATTTTTTGATGAAAACAGTCCTTATAATGAGACACAGTTTGCGAAAAAACTTTCGAAGCATCTGCATCTGGAAAATCACAGTAAAATTATATCTGAACAGGAGTATTGGGATGCGATTCCAAAGATCATGTATCATATGGATGAACCGCTTGGAGATGCAGCAGCAATAGCACTTTACTTTGTAGCGCAGGAAGCAGCAAAACATGTAAAAGTTGTTACTTCAGGTGAAGGAGCTGACGAATTTTTTGGAGGATACACAATTTACCGGGAACCTCTGGCATTAAAATATGTACAATGGATTCCAAAGCCAGTCCGCAGGGCTTTTGCTTCGGTAGCGATGAAACTGCCGGAACACATGAAGGGGAGAAGTTACCTGATCCGTGGAAGCAAATCTGTACAGGAACGTTTTATCGGAAATGCCAATATCTTTACTGCAAAAGAAAGAAAGTCCATCCTGAAACATCCTACTAAAGTTATGACACCGCAGGAGTTCCTGGATAAAAATTATAAAAAAATGGCGAAGTATGATGATACTACCAAGATGCAGTACATCGATCTTACCAACTGGCTTCCAGGGGATATTCTGCTGAAAGCTGATAAGATGAGTATGGCACATTCCCTGGAACTGCGTGTACCATTCCTGGATAAAGAAGTATTTGATGTGGCCAGAAAAATTAATACAGAAGAAAAATTAAAAGACCATACAACTAAGTATGCATTCCGTAAGGTAGCTGAAAAATATTTACCGAAACAGACAAGTGAGAAGAAAAAACTGGGCTTCCCGGTTCCCATCCGTGTATGGCTGAAACAGGACAGCGGTTATGGAAGAACCAAGGCTATGTTTACCGGTGAAAGTGCTGGAAAGTTCTTTAATCAGAAACAGATCATGCAGCTGCTGGATGACCACAAGGCAGGCATTCGGGATAACAGCAGGAAGATCTGGGTAATCTATACATTCTTGATCTGGTACCAGGTATTTTTTGTAGAAAAGGAGCATAACTTCGCATGACAAAACAGGAATTTGCAGAGTGGGCAGGGCGGGAAACCATTATTCTGGATGGGGCAACGGGATCTAATCTGATTAAAGCAGGTCTGGGGCGCGGTGTCTGTACAGAACAGTGGATACTGGAACATCCCCAGGTTCTTATTGATTTACAGCGGGCATATGCGGATGCCGGGAGTAATATTGTTTATGCTCCCACCTTTGCAGCGAACCGCATGAATTTGAAATATTATGGATTAGATGAGAACATCAGACAGATGAACCACGATCTTGTGCGGCTTTCAAAAGAAGCGGTACAGGGGAGAGCTTATGTCGCGGGCGATCTGACTACATCCGGTAAGATTATTGGAGCTTCTGACGAAGTGACTTATGAGTCGCTATTGGAAATGTATAAGGAACAGATCATTTATCTGGTAGAGGCAGGCGTAGATTTACTGGTTGCTGAGACAATGATCAGCATTGATGAGACGCTGGCAGTGTTAGATGCGGCAGCAGAAGTCTGCGATTTGCCGGTGATGTGTTCCATGACTCTGGAAGCTGATGGAAGTGTGTTTGCCGGAGGAACTGCATGGGATGCGGTAGAATCCCTTCAGGAAATGGGAGCTTCTGCAGTGGGGCTTAATTGTTCTGTGGGACCGGATCAGCTGGAATCGGTAGTTGCTTCCATGAAAAGAGTTGCATCGGTTCCAATAATGGCTAAGCCAAATGCCGGAATGCCCACTATCACGGAAACAGGAGAAGCCATATACAATATGAATGCTGAAGATTTTGCAAAGCATATGATGGTGCTTGTAAAAGCGGGTGCCGGAATTGTCGGGGGATGCTGCGGTACTACCCCGGAATATATTGAGTTACTGGCCGGGAATATACGTTAATATAAGGGATTATAATCACATACTAAAAAAGGGCTGTTTTACACATAGGTAAAGCAGCCCTTTCTTAGTATGTATCTTACTACTCTCTGAATTCAAATAAAGCTTTTACCGGAATACCCAGAACATCGGAGATATCAAATAACTTGTCCAATGATATTGATGTGGGCATATTCGGAGCTTCCAGATTGCTGATATGTGTCCGGCTCAAGTTGGTGTGTTCAGCCAGCTGCAACTGGGTAAGGCCGCGCATTTTGCGGTAATAAGCAACGGTAAGACCAAGCTGCTTATATTGACTTTGGCGTTTTTTGTTCATTTTATCCATATGAATTCCTCCTTGCATATAGTTTATTCTTTGTGAGGAAAAAACGAAACAAGGCATAAACCAACATATGCAATATTTGATTTTGCAAAGAGGGAATAAAGATTTCAGAATACAATGTAAAGAATTGCAAAGATTAGTGATGCCTGGGCTTTTGAAGACTAATTTTAAACTGTATAAATTCCTGAACTTCTTTTTGCAGTATAGGGCTTAAGTGATTGTAGCTGTATAATAATTCCTGCTCTTCTTTTGTCAAAATAGTGGAAATCAGGTCATATTGCTGTCCGCGGATCAGATAATCCATGCTGATACCAAATAAATCAGCCAACTGTACTAATGAATCCAGCGGCGGAGTCCGGTAACCATTTTCATAATTTGTATATGTCTGACGTTCTACATTCAATATCGTACTGACATGCTCCTGTGTATATCCGCGGTCTTCACGTAAACGGCGAAGACGCTGTCCTAAAGTTGATCTCAACATAAGATACCTCCAAATATTTTAAATATTATAGCAAGTAATGGTAAATATTTCCTTTTAGGACACGAAATGAAACTGGGATGCCACATACTGAATTTATCGCAAAATACTAGTCTGAAAGGAAAAATTATGTCTATAAAATTTTTGGAATATGATAAAAAGTGTAAACAAAAAATATGTTCACATTTCTTATTTATGGCAGTATTACAGACAAGCTGCCCTATGCAATGGGTATGAAAATGAAACTACAGGAGTGTGTGGGAGTTTATAATAGAAAAAAGAAAGAGGTATGACATTAACAGAATCAGCAGAATGCATGGAGAGAACTGCATCTGTAGAATAAGAATATCCGGGAGAAGCCTGTGGCAGACCCTCCCGGATATTCAGAATTGTATCTGACTCAGATAACTGTTGTGATAACGGCCATCGAATGTTACATCTTCCTGAAACCAATCAGGCGGGATAAAATTATCCGCAGTTTTTTCGTCGGGGAATTCTACCTCAGCCAGTATTAAGGGGGCAAATGGAATATCAAAGATATCCAGTTCTATTTTTAAATCCTGTTCAAGGGGGATCACGTATCTCTTTTTGGAAATGATGTTCCCATCTGCTTTCGGTTTTAGGTGTTCGTAGGCATCCTTTGTAAGAGGAAGGTTATATTCTTCCCGCACCATCATGCCCTTTCCTTTGTAAGTGAGAATATAATCATCATCCTGTCTTCGGATGCGTACCACAGGCTCTGTACATAAATACCCCTGTTCAATAATATGATAAGGGTAGGAATTCAGATTTGCCGGCAGATCTTTAATTAAATATTTTCGTTCAATCTCCATATCGTTACCTCCTTTATGAGATTAATCATAATATATTTAGATAAGAAAGTAAATTGTTTTTCTAAACTACTGGTATATTGAAAATTTTTTTGGTAGAATAGAGAAAATAGTCAAAGGAGGCTTATAAATGAGCAGGATATATATTTTTTTAGCAGATGGGTTTGAAGAAATAGAAGGACTGACTGTAGTGGATATGCTGCGTCGTGCAAATTTAGATATTACTATGGTATCCGTAACGGGTGGTCTGACTGTGACCGGTTCCCATGGAATCCAGGTGTTGGCAGACGCTGTATTTGAGGAGGTTGATTTTTCAGATGCAGGGATGCTTATTCTGCCTGGAGGAATGCCCGGAACTTTAAATCTGGGCAATCATACAGGATTGGTCAGTTTACTAAAGTCGGCCCATGCAGATAATAAAAAGATTGCTGCGATTTGTGCCGCACCCAGTGTACTGGGTTTAAATGGTATTTTAGAAGGAAAAAGAGCGGTTTGTTATCCTGGCTTTGAAGAGAAACTGCTTGGTGCACAAGTATCGGATGATCCGGTGTCAGTGGATGGAAATATCATCACCAGCCGGGGGATGGGAACAGCAATTGATTTTTCCCTGGCGATAATTGAAAGATTTCTGGGAGAAGCGGAAGCACGAAGGATAGCAGAGTCAATTATATATAAATAGAAAAGGAAGATAGTGAGGAAAGTCTATGTTATGGACCAGATATGAATTAAAAGACAGAGCGAAGAATGTGCTGCGGGGCTGCATTTGGTCTGCAATACTGGTGTGCCTGATTACAGGTCTGCTAAGCGGGGAGTTTGGCGGAAATGGATCCGGCGGCAGGTCATCCGGTAACAACAGCACTATGGAATGGTTCTCGGGAGAAGATACCGGGGATAATGATATGGCAGATGAAGATGGAAGTGTTGACGGACAGTCCGGGATAACCGGGAAAATAACCGATGGCGCCACGGGATTATTAAAGGATGCCGGTACCAGAATCAGCGGACTGCTGACAAGAGGCTTATTCCCAATCTATGTCTATATGGGACTGATGATGCTGTTATTCAGCATTGTAATGCATCTCCTCATCGGAATGCCGATCCTGGTAGGCGCAAAAAGGTTTTTTATGTGCAGCAGGGAAAGACGGACCGGAGTGGGCGAACTGTTATACGCATTTAAAAGCAAATATGTGATCAATGTTGTGCTGACTATGTTTTTGCGGGAAGTGAAAATTTTCCTGTGGACTCTTTTACTTATCGTACCGGGAATTATTAAAAGCCTGCAGTATATGATGGTTCCTTATATTCTTGCAGAGAATCCGGATATTGAACGGAAAAGGGCTTTTGAACTCAGTGCGGAGATGATGAGCGGACAGCTTTGGGAAGTATTTATACTAAAATTATCATTTATCCCATGGATGATTCTGGGCGGCATATCCTGCGGCATTGCAAATGTGCTGTATGTGAATCCCTATATGGCTGCCACTGAGGCGGAACTGTATGGCGTATTAAGAACATATGTGATCGAAAACGGGTTCAGCAACACCTATGAACTGCCCGGATTTGCTGAAGAATGTTTATAAAAAGTTCACGAATATCAAATAAAAAAAGTATAGCAATTTAGAAAGGCTTGTGCTATACTATTAAAATGACTGTAAGTATGGGAAAATATAGCGTTCTCCATACGATTGATTAAGGAGGAAATTAGATAACATGAGTTTACAGGTAGAGAAGTTAGAAAAGAACATGGCGAAGCTGACTATTGAAGCTTCTGCAGAAGAGCTGGAAAAAGCAATTCAGGCTGCTTATCAGAAAAATAAAGGTAAAATTAACATGCCAGGTTTCCGTAAAGGAAAAGCTCCAAGGGTTATGATAGAAAAAATGTACGGCCCGGGCGTTTTCTATGAAGATGCAGCAAACGCATTAATTCCAGACGCATATGCAAAAGAAGTGGAAAGCTGCGATTTAGATATCGTTTCACAGCCTAAGATTGATGTTGTACAGATTGAAAAAGGAAAATCCTTTATCTTTACAGCAGAAGTTGCTTTAAAACCGGTTGTAACACTTGGCGAATATAAAGGTGTGGAAGTGGAAAAGCAGGCAGTTGAAGTAACAGATGAAGAAATTATGGCAGAGATTGATAAAGAGAGAGAAAACAACTCCCGTACAATCGATGTTGATGACAGAGCTGTTCAAAACGGCGATATGGTCAAATTAAATTTTGAAGGATTTGTTGACGGAGAAGCGTTCGAAGGCGGTAAGGGAGAAGACTATGACCTTACAATCGGTTCCGGAAGCTTTATCCCTGGATTTGAAGAGCAGTTAGTTGGTGCAAAGATCGGAGAAGAAATGGAAGTTAACGTTACTTTCCCGGAAGAGTACCAGGCAGCAGAATTAGCTGGTAAAGCAGCTGTTTTCAAATGTACAGTAAATGAAATCAAAGTAAAAGAACTTCCGGAAGCAGATGATGATTTTGCGAAAGATGTTTCTGAATTTGATACATTAGCAGAATACAAAGAAGACATCAAGAAGAATCTGGCTGAGAAAAAAGAAAAAGAAGCAAAAACAGCAAAAGAAAACGCAGTAGTTGCTAAAATTGTTGAAAATGCAGAAATGGAAATCCCGGATCCAATGGTAGACGGACAGGTTCGTCAGATGGCTGATGATTTTGCAAGAAGAATCCAGTCTCAGGGATTATCCGTAGAGCAGTACTTCCAGTTTACAGGAATGACAGCTGAAAAGTTATTCGAACAGATGAGACCGGAAGCTGAAAAACGCATCCAGAACAGCCTTGTATTAGAAGCAGTTGCGAAAGCAGAAAATATCCAGATCAGCGATGAGAAGGTAGAAGAAGAATTAGCAAAAATGGCTGAAATGTACAAAATGGAAGTGGAAAAACTGAAAGAAATCATGGGCGATTATGAAAAAGAACAGATCAAAAATGATTTAGCTATTCAGGAAGCTGTAACCATGGTTACCGAAGCTGCAAAAGAAATCTAATCAGACTTTTGGTGAACACATAAATTATAGAAGATAGACAGGAGGAGTCATCATGAGCTTAGTACCTTATGTCATTGAACAGACAAGCAGGGGTGAGAGATCCTATGATATCTATTCAAGATTATTAAAGGACAGAATTATCTTTCTCGGTGAGGAAGTGAATGATGTCAGTGCCAATTTAATTGTAGCACAGTTATTATTTTTAGAATCAGAAGATCCTGGAAAGGATATCCACCTTTACATTAACAGTCCGGGTGGTTCCGTATCATCAGGATGGGCAATTTACGATACCATGCACTATATCAAATGCGATGTTTCTACTATTTGTATGGGTATGGCAGCCAGCATGGGAGCATTTCTGCTGGCAGGCGGTGCAAAAGGTAAGAGATTTGCACTTCCCAATTCACAGATCATGATTCACCAGCCTTCCGGCGGTGCACAGGGACAAGCAACCGATATTAAGATTGTTGCAGATCAGATCTTAGGTACCAGAAGAAAATTAAACGAGCATCTTGCTGCAAATACGGGTCAGCCCCTTGAAGTTATCGAAGTGGATACAGAGAGAGATCACTATATGAGTGCAGAAGAAGCAAAAGCATATGGCATCATCGATGATGTGATTGCGAATCGTTAAACTATGCATGAAGATAAGGCTCCTGCTCTGTGAGTGGGAGTCTTATATAGATTTGGAAGTAATAAAAGGGCTGTTCTTTGCAGCCAAAGAAATCATTATGAGGTGGAAAGATGGCAGGGAAATATGCAGAACCAAAAGTTCGGTGTTCGTTTTGCAACAAATCAGAAGATCAGGTTCGAAAACTGATTGCAGGCCCCAGCGGGGTATATATCTGTGATGAGTGTATTGAAATCTGTTCTGAAATTATTGAAGAGGAATTAGAAGACGATTTCGGAATGGACAACGGGGACGAGATTAATCTCATGAAACCCGAAGAAATTAAATCATTTTTAGATGAATATGTAATAGGACAGGACGAAGCGAAAAAAGCGTTGTCCGTAGCAGTTTATAATCACTATAAGAGAATTATGGCAGGAAAAGATCTTGGTGTAGAGCTTCAGAAGAGTAATATCCTGATGCTTGGACCGACCGGTTCCGGTAAGACACTATTAGCGCAGACTTTGGCAAAATTATTAAACGTACCGTTTGCCATTGCAGATGCGACCGCATTAACAGAAGCAGGATACGTTGGAGAAGACGTAGAAAATATTCTGCTTAAAATAATTCAGGCAGCAGATTACGATATTAACCGTGCACAGTACGGAATCATTTATATTGATGAGATAGATAAAATTACAAGAAAATCAGAAAATGCATCCATTACCAGAGATGTATCAGGAGAAGGTGTACAGCAGGCATTGCTGAAGATTCTGGAAGGAACTGTTGCAAGTGTTCCGCCTCAGGGCGGCAGAAAGCACCCTCATCAGGAATTAATCCAGATCGATACAACCAACATTCTGTTTATCTGCGGTGGAGCTTTTGAAGGACTGGACAAAATCATTGAGACCCGTATGGATACAAAGTCAATGGGATTCAATGCTCAGATAGCAGATAAAAGGGAAAAAGACATCGGAGAAATCCTGCGTCATGTACTTCCCCAGGATTTCGTTAAATTTGGTATGATACCGGAAATTATCGGACGTGTGCCGGTAACAGTTTCTCTGGAAGCATTAGATAAAGAAACCTTAATCCGTATCTTAAGAGAACCGAAAAATTCCATTATCAAGCAGTACAAGAAGCTGTTTGAACTGGACGGGGTAGATCTGGACTTTGATGAAGGAGCAGTCGAGGCGATTGCCGAGAAATCTCTTGCCAGAAAAACCGGAGCCAGAGGCTTGCGTGCAATACTGGAAAAATCCATGATGGATCTGATGTACACTGTTCCTTCGGATGAAACCATTGAGAAATGTGTTGTAAACAAGGAAACCATTGAAGGTACGGGAGATCCCGAGATTATGCACCGGGATGAAAGAGCACTTCCATCAAAAGGTACCCGCAGAAAACTAAAGATAAGTTCAGAGACTGCGTAGAGCCTGACTGACAATGCCTTG
>NZ_JNGB01000089.1:0-27894 GCF_001029355.1 Robinsoniella sp. RHS | reverse complement strand
GAAACGTAGTCGAAATTAATTCGGACTATACACAGCAGAATCAACTGACCATGGAGGCTTCGGTCAACGGAACGGAATGGGAGGCTGTGAATCCGGGCAATCTGTCCGGCGGCATGGATATCAGGTATGTCCGCCTGATAAACAGTGGCAGCGCACCGGTTACTTTTCAACTGTCCCAGTTTGCCGTTAGGTCAAAAGAAATCGCGGCGCCCCATTTTATGGAATCTAATATTGCAGCATCCTCAATAACCAATGCGGATCTTGCAGTGGACGGAGACCGCAGCTCAAAGGCAAACTTCAGTGTATCCCAGAAGGAAGGCCAGTATATGATTTATGATCTGGGCCAGACCATTCCTGTTAAGAAACTGAAAATGGTGCAGCATGACAGTGAAGTGGATTTTATCCGGAATGGAAAGGTATCCATTTCCGCAGATCTTGAAAACTGGACAGATGTCCTTACGATTGGCAATCCGGATAAAGATCCGGGGCAGGTGACCATTGATGAATGTTTTCCGGATCACGAAATATCTTATTACACGTTATCTACAGCAGAACCGGTAAACCAGGAAGCCAGATATGTTAAAATATCGGTGACCAAAGACTATAATGCAAGATGGATTCGCTTTAATGAGCTGGAAATCAACGACAACGAGTATATACCGGTTGAAAACAATCCAACGTTTGTGACCACTGATGTGGAAGAAAAAGGGCACCGGCCTTCTTATATAACCGATAATGACGTGTCCACAACCTACCGCTCATCCAAAAAAGAAGGAGAAGGAAGCCTTACCTACCGGGTATCAGGCAATACAAAAGTGACTGGGATTACCATTCTTCAAAGCCCGAATACCCTATCGGATGCGGATGTTTCCATACGTTACGGCAAAGACGACTGGAAGAGTATCGGCACTTTAAATAAAAGCCTGAATGTATTGGAAGACTTCGGACAGGAAGCGAGCGATGTATTTGAAATAAAAATTTCCTGGAGCCAGACAGCACCGGAACTTCATGAGATGTATCTGGTAACAGCAGAACCGGATCCGGTGGTACCGGAGGACAAATCATCTTTAATTGAAAAGTACACTCAAGCCTTAGCGATTGACGAAAAATACTACACTAAAGAAACCTATGCCGCATTGAAAAATGCCATGGATGACGCAGAAGGCGTAATTGGATATGCACAAGCTTCCAGGGAAGAGGTAGCGGCAGCATTGGCTGCGATTACCGATGCATTGGAAAAACTGAAAGATATTCCGGCTGACAAGACACAACTTCAGGAAGCAGTAGCCAAAGCAAAAGAGCTGGATGCGAAACTCTATACAGAAGATTCCTATCAGGCTGTAATCCAGGCTGTTGCGGCAGCAGAAGAAATACTTGAAAAAGAGGATGTAAAACAGAAAGAGCTGGATGAAAAACTGGCGGGACTGGCAGAGGCAGTAGATGCCCTGGTAATCAAAGGAACGCTCACGAAGATCAATTCCGGTGAGTTAATTGCCACGGCGGGAAGCCAGGAAGGCAGCGGTGCAGACGGCAATGCAGATCAGGCAGTGGATGGCAATGAAACCACCTACTGGCACAGCAACTGGTCAGGAAGTGCAGCTGTAAAACCGGATATTCCAAATAATATCCGTAATGAATTTACAATCGATGTTGGAAAATCACGCATACTCCGCAAACTGGAATATGTACCGAGACCCAATAATATCAATGGAAGAATTCTTGGCTATCAGCTTTATTACAGCCCTACGGAAAATGGGGACGATTTCATGGAAGTGCCGGGAGGAACCGGAACCTTTAGCGATACAGCTGATAAAAAAGAAATCATATTCAATACGATAAATGCCAGAAGAATCCAGATCAGGGCAACTTCTACCAGAGGGGATTCCGGCAATGATAAATTTATCTCGGCTGCGGAATTTTATGTATATGAGATTATTCCGGAAGAGGAAGAACAGACTTACCAGATTACTTTTGAAGGCGGAGCAGGAACAACCGGAGATGCACCGGAATCCATGACGGGAAAGGAAGGACAGCAGATCGCACTTCCGGATAATACCTTTACAAAAGAAGGCTTCACATTTATGGGATGGGCAGATGGAGAAGAAATTTACCAGCCTGGGGATGCTTATACGGTTCCTTCCTATGATGTGATATTTACTGCACAGTGGCAGGAAGAAATCGCTGAGATTTATACATTATCGTTTGAAGGCGGAGAAGGGGCAATTGGTGATGCTCCGGTTTCCATTACAGGGGAAGAGGGAGCACAGGTTGTGTTACCGGACAATACTTTTGTGAAAGAAGGATTTACGTTCAACGGCTGGAATGACGGAAACGGCATCTATCAGCCTGGAGATACTTATCTCGTTCCTGGAATGGATACCGTATTCACAGCAGAATGGTTCAGCGATGTTCCGGAGACTGAGGTGACAGCCTATTTTGAAGGCGGAGAAGGAGCAGCAGGCGAATCTCCGGAACCGGTAACCATTTTGGCGGGAAGTTCATTTGCCCTTCCGGATAACAGTTATACAAAAGAGGGATTTGTTTTCCAGGGATGGAACGACGGTATGAATACTTATCAGCCTGGCAGCGAGTACAGGTTGGTTCAGGATATTACCTTTACCGCAGTATGGGGGAAGAAGCCGGTACCGGCATATGTAGTTAACTTTCATGCAAACGGCGGAAATACCAATACACCAAGCATAACGGTCAATGAAGGAAGCGTTATTTCCGTACTGCCAGCCGCATCCAGAAATGGTTACCAGTTCCTGGGATGGTTTACGGCAGCAGACGGAGGAACACAGTTTACGGCATCCACGCGGATCACTGCAAACATGACTGTATATGCACACTGGAAACAAATTGTGGCGGTGCCTTCAAATGTAACAGGCTTGAAGACGTCTTACAATAAGACTAAGAGTATTAAAATTACATGGGAAAAGGCTGCCAATGCCAAAGGATACCATGTATACCGTTACGACAGCCGCCGGAATGAGTGGAAAAAAGTAAAGACTACCACTTCTCTCAGTTATAAAAATACGGGACTCAAAGACGGAACAAATTACAGCTATAAAGTAAAAGCATACAATCAAATAGGTTCGGAAATAAAAGAAGGCGGCTTTTCCTCCACTTTGAAAACGGCTACCGTACCTGCAAAACCATCGTTAAAGGTGAGCAAAACGGGTACCCAAAAGGTGAAGATCACCTGGAAGAAAACATCAAGGTGTGACGGAGTTGAGATTTACATGAAAGCGGGCAGGAAGAAATATAAAAAGATTGCATCCAAATCAAAATCTGCTTCCAGTCTGAAAAAGTCCGGACTTAAAAAAGGCACAACTTATCAGTTCAGAATGAGAAGATACAAGAGAGTTGGCAGCAAGAAAATTTATAGCAGCTATTCCAGTGTGAAAAAGGTGAAGATGTCCTAGAGCCTGTTTGAAAATTCATTCCTGCCATCTGTACGCCCCACTTTGCGGCATATTTGCCCCGAATTCAGGTTACGTAGCCCGCTACGCGCCCTTCATCCGGGACAAATCTCCCACAAACTGTGACGCACAGCTGCCAGAAAGCAATTTTAAAACACGCTCTAGTACAGCATTGTGTAATGATGTACTAGATATCCTGAGTGGCTGGAATGGTTAGCGAAATCGGCGACAGCCGAAAATAAAATGTCCCGTGCCAGCGCCTGTCGTCTGTAGATGCGCATTGGGAGCCGGAAGCGGCTGATCAATTCAACTCTTAAATAAAAAGCACTCCCTTCATTACCGTGAGTTCCCAGAACAGGATAGCACGTTAAAGAAGGGAGTGTTTACTTTTTTCTCACAGCATCAGCCGCACCCGAAATATGCCCTCGCCATCTCATACACCAGATTTCCGTCGCATCTTTTTACAAAAGCCGCAACGCTTCGGCTGCCCCAGCCATGTCTATCTACTTGGCTGGCAGACCACGTTTGTCCATCATGACTTCGCCTACATAGGGATTTGTCATTTCAAGTAGCAGCAGCCTGGTATCCACGGCGGTGAAGCAAAGGATACGCTTCTCCTCGGGGACAGCGGCGCAGGCGGCGACCGCGTTCTTCATGAAGTTGGAAACTGTCTAATGTAGCTAAAACACCACTGCATCAGTTGATTGGTAAAAAGCTTTAATGCAATTCCGATCACCAGCAGCATTAAAATGTCACAGTAAAATACGGCGGTGTAGTTTTCAGTCTGATAAAAGTAATAGTTAGAGCTGATATTGATGGCAAGCATAGGGGCGGTTACAAGCACATACACCAATTTGCTTTTGTATTTGGGTCTATTCTAAGATTGGGGTGAATATATGAATGAGGTATTTATCAGGACTGGATCACCTGGCTTTAGTTTAAGAAAAACGTATCATAATATCAAATCTTTCGCAGCTTCGTATGTGTTATTTAATATCATTATTACATAATCTTGACAAAAACGTTCTATCGTAGTAGAATGTTTTTAAGATATTCTACTACGATAGAATAAACTAATATGAAAAAACAATAAGGAGGATAAGAAGTCATGAAAGAAATGAAATGTACGGATAACAAAAATGGTAAAGTCAAAAGTACAGGCAAAGTAATCGGGGGAATCTGTGGGGTTGTTGTCCTGGCTGGGGTGACAGTGACGGCATTTGCAGCCGGACAAAAAGAGACTGCTGGATGCGAAGGCGCATCCCGGATAAATAAAATCAGCGCAGTCAGTGAAGTAAGTGGTGTAAGGGATATCAGCGCAGTCAATGAAATCAGTGCAGTCAGAGCATCCAGTGAAGTCAGAGCATCCAGTGAAGTCAGTGCATCTAATGAAATCAGTGAAATCAGTGCAGTCAGTGAAGCCAGTTCAGACAGAAGTGCGGATACTTATTGGATGAAGGATATGTCGGTATTTGGATCAAATGTGACCGATATAGCTGAGACCTACGCTTGTGAGAGCGCTATGGAGGATGGAAAAAGAGATGATTCCCAGGAAAAAGCATTAAAAAAATCTTTCGATGAAGTGAATTCCGAGTTTCTCAAACTAAAGGCAGACCTGGAAAAAAAGGAAGCTGACCGGAAGACGCTGCTTGGAAAAGAAAAAGATTGGAGCAATCCCGGTTTTCAGAATGAACTGGACAGCCTGGAAGAGTCTATGCATGACATATGCGATAAATTAAGTACGGTACAGGATGATGCTTATTATAATCTGGACGCACTGGTTTACGGATCCGAAAACTATGATGTGAATTACCAGAAATGGGATTCCGTTTTTGAAGCAGCCGCATCTCTTCAGCGCAGGTACTTTCTGCAGTTAAGCCACATTTATCAGAAAATAACAGATAAGACAACTGAGATATACGAAAAATATGGTTTGAAGCGTGATGAAAAAGAACACGAATATTATTATAACGGGAAAAAAGTACGTTACTTTGAGGACGGAGTATGGGAAGGACAAAGTTTTAGCGGTTCTATGTCCAGCGGGAATGATGGAGAAGTTGATGTATTTGCCTTGCGGGATAAGAATGGTGATCTGACCGGATTCGAAGTTTGTGATATAGACAATACCAAAGAACGGGTAAATGAGTATTATAGAAGTAAAGAAAATTTCAATTTTGAAGGAAGCGCAAATGCAGCCCAGGAAAGTGCTTTTTAATAAAATCGCAGCATGAATGTGGTGCGCCGATGAAAGTAAAGCGCAAAAGTGAAGCATACAGGTAAAGCATCGAATTACAGAATTGTATTTTGAACGCCGAAATCTGTATTTGGGCAGTTAGTGTTGAAAAACGGGACAACATCAGGGTATAATGGTAGCAGATCAGGGGTGAGAGGAGTGATGGGTTGTGAAACTGGAATATCGTATATTCACTGTTTTAATGGCTGTCCCGTTTTTTATTGCTGTTGCCGGGTTGTTTTTTCTGCCATCTAAAGTAGTAATGCATTGGAATATCAGGGGAGAGGCGGATGGATATGGCAGTAAATTTGTTTTGCTGCTTCTGCCTTTTGCTGCAGGATTTATGGGGCTGTTTTTGAAAGAAATGTTTAAATCAGAAAAAAAGTCAATAGCCGGCGCTTTTGGTATTAACATTGGAACTCTGGTATATTTCAATCTGATGGAAGTGGTTTTTATTGCCGGGGCTTATTGTGGAGCAAAGGGAATGCGGTTACCGGACTGGCTGGGTATTAACCAAAGTCTGTTCCTCAGCGGTGTTATTGCTGTTATATCTGGTGTGGTATGCTGGAAATGGGAGCAAAAAAGAATAAAAAATAAATAATATGTTTGTCAAAGCAGAAGCAGGAAAAATCTTCTGCTTTTTTTGATAAAAAAATATTGAGATGTGGTCTAATAATCAATGATTTTCAGAGTGTATAAAAATACATAGTTGATTTGTAACTAAAAATGTGGTATAAGTGAATTGTAAAATTTATGTAAAGTTTATATGAAAATGACGTAAGGCACTAGTAAAAAAATTCTAAATGTGTTATTATCTTCACATTAAAATGTGGAGGTAAGTACAGATGAGTAACAGCTATAAAATTAGTATTCTGGGATCAGGAAGAGTGGGATCTTCCATCGCCTATACGCTGACCGTTGGAGGCGTATGTTCTGAAATCGTTTTAGTGGATATTGCTAAGCAGTTGGCAGAAGGAGAGGCTATGGATATTATCCAGGGTACTCCATTCTCAAATTCAGTGAATATTTATTCAGGTGATTATAAAGATGTGGCAGGCTCCGATATTGTTATCGTAACCCTCGGCAGAGCCAGAAAACCAGGTCAGACCAGAATCGAACTGGCACAATCCAACGTAGACATAATCAAAAGTGTTATGCCTCAGGTTGCTGAATATGCGCCAAATGCAATTTATGTATTGGTAAGTAATCCGGTAGACATTCTTACATATGCAACATTAAAAGTAACAAATCTTTCACCAAATCAGGTAATCGGATCCGGTACACTTCTTGATTCCAGTCGTTTACGTTCAATCGTAGCAGAAAAACTGGGAATCAGTTCCAGAAATGTTCATGGTTATGTTTTAGGCGAACATGGGGATTCATCTGTAGTTCCGTGGTCTTTAGTTAGCATTGCAGGTATGACGATCGATGCTTATGAGAAAGCAGCAGGATTTGGAGAAGAATTTATCCAGGAAGACAACTTAATGTCTATGGAAAAAGAAATGAGAGAGTCCGGAGCCAAAGTTATTCAGAATAAAGGTGCCACAAACTATGCAATAGCTATGTCTGTACGTTATCTTTGCGATAACATCCTGCGCGGCGGTAATACCGTAATGGCAGTTTCCAGTCTTATGACAGGACAGTATGGAATGGAAGATGTATGCTTAAGTATCCCAAGCATCGTCAACAGCTCAGGCCTTGTTAAGACACTTGAACCTCAGTTAAAAGAGGAAGAAGTAGAGAAGTTATTAAACAGCGCTAACGTGCTGAAAAATATAATATCAACTCTTGAATTTTAAGAGACAATCTAGGAGGAATAAAAAATGGATTACGCATCAGAATCATTAAAGAAACATCGCGAGTGGAAAGGTAAAATCGAAGTTATCTGCCGTGCACCATTGGAAAATAAGGACGATTTATCTTTAGCATATACACCGGGTGTAGCTCAGCCTTGTCTGGAAATCCAGAAAGACGTAAACTTAAGCTATGACCTCACAAGACGTTCAAATCTGGTAGCTGTTGTTACAGACGGAACTGCAGTTTTAGGTCTTGGAGATATCGGACCGGAAGCAGGAATGCCGGTTATGGAAGGAAAGTGTGCATTATTCAAAGCTTTTGGTGATGTAGATGCAATTCCGCTTTGCATTCGTTCTAAAGAAGTAGACGATATTGTTAAGACAGTAAGTTTACTTGCTGGAAGCTTTGGTGGAATCAATCTGGAAGATATTTCTGCACCACGCTGCTTCGAAATCGAAGAAAAATTAAAAGCTTGCTGTGATATCCCGATTTTCCATGATGACCAGCATGGTACAGCTGTTGTTACACTTGCAGCACTTTTAAATGCATTAAAACTGACTGGTAAGAAAATTGATGAGATTAAAGTAGTAACTAGCGGAGCTGGTGCTGCCGGAATCGCTATCATCAAATTATTAATCGCTATGGGATTAAAGAATGTAGTTCTCTGTGACAGACAGGGTGCTATCTACCAGGGACGCGATAACATGAACCAGGAAAAAGAAGAAATGGCTAAGATCACAAACTTAGACTGCCGCAAAGGTACCTTAGAAGAAATGTTAACAGGTGCTGACGTATTTATCGGCGTTTCTGCACCTGGATGTGTAACACCGGAAATGGTTAAGAAAATGAACGCAAATCCAATTCTCTTCCCTATGGCTAATCCTACACCAGAGATTATGCCTGACCTTGCAAGAGAAGCAGGAGCAGCAGTAGTTGGTACAGGAAGAAGTGATTTCCCGAACCAGATCAACAACGTACTTGCATTCCCGGGAATCTTCCGTGGAGCACTGGATGTACGTGCAAGCGAAATCAACGATGAAATGAAGATTGCAGCTGCAAAAGCAATTGCATCTTTCGTTACGGATGACAAATTAAGTGCTGAATATATTATTCCAAGCGCACTGGACAAGTCTGTTGCTCAGGCAGTAGCTGAAGCTGTTGCAAAAGTAGCAAGAGAAACCGGAGTTGCCAGAATCTAGAGCGTGTTTTAAATTATTTTAAACAGGCCCAAGTATGGCATAAAGCTTGAGTATACTTAGATAAATAATGAAAAGAGAACCTGCTTTGTGGTTCTCTTTTTTTAAACGCAGGGATTTTTTGATATTTAGGAAAAAAATTCTATTGACAATTTGCATTTATAAGTTATAATAAACTCATTAATAATAAAGCGAGGAAGATTGTATGTTAAGTGTGTCTGTAAATGAGAGTGCGGTAACAAAATAGTTACCAGGGTTGAAACTATGCGTGAATTCACGCTATAAGTGAACCCGGAGACCGGCATTTGATAAAGAAATGCCTGTTTCACTCTGCCTTACAGACTGCTTTATACTTTCATGACAAAGGGAGATGTGTTCTCACATCAGACCATTTTGTCACTGGCTTTATTTTTGTGTCTGAAAACAGGAATACGTGTGAAATTCCCTGAAACATGATTAAGCCCACCGAAGCAGTACGTCTTGTACAGCGTTTTTTCTCAACTCCGATTACAGGGAGGAGAGGAATGATGCTGTATTAATGAAAGGCAGAACCTTCGGTGGGCTTTTATGATGTATTTAGAGAAAGGGAATCAATATGAATGTGATTGAAGTAAGCGGATTAAGTAAACAGTATAAGCGTTATCAGAAAAAGGAAGGGCTCTCCGGAAGTATAAAGGGGCTGTTCAGGCGGGAATATACGGCTAAAAATGCAGTAGATCAGTTTGATCTGGATGTTAAGGAAGGGGAATTTGTAGGGCTGATTGGAGCTAACGGGGCCGGAAAGACCACTTTGGTGAAGATGCTGACCGGTATTATTGCACCTACCAGCGGAAAAATTCGTGTTCTGGGATTCGAACCGAATAAGCTGGAAAATGAGTTTAAGCGGCAATATGCAATTGTAATGGGGCAGAAGAGTCAGTTGTTTTTTGAATTGACGGCGGAGGATACACTTCGTCTTTATAAAGAGATATATGGGATCCCTGAAAGGGAGTTCCTGGAAAGTAAGGCGTATTTTGTACAGTTATTTGGAGTAGAAGATTTAATGAACGTTCAGGTCCGTACCCTGTCACTGGGCGAGCGGATGAAACTGGAGTTGATGACGGCACTGTTACATAATCCGAAAATATTATTTCTGGATGAACCAACCATTGGACTGGATGCGGTTGCCGGGAAACAGATCCGGAAATTTTTGAAGCAGGTAAATGAAGAAAAAGGCACGACCATTTTGCTGACGTCCCATTACATGGAGGATATTAAATTGCTTTGCCATCGTTCGGTTGTAGTAAATGGCGGAAAGAAAATATATGACGGAGAGACACAACGGCTATTCGAACAATACCAGCGCTTTAAGAAGATTACCGCTGTATTTGACCATCCTGTTGAGGCTGTACAAGCTGATAAAAAATGTACCTGTACGATCCTGGAGTCCACACCGTTTAAAGTAGTGATACAAGTGGAAAAAAGTCAGGCGGGCTGCCTGCTGGAGTACTTAATGCAGTCTTATGGTCCAAGTGATATCACAGTTGAGGAAGAAGAAGTAGGTAATGTGGTGGAACGTATTTATAAAAGCGGGGAGGTGGAAGTTTGAGGAAATATATGGAGGTTACAAAAATTTATTTAAAGCAGCAGCTGATCTGGAGAGCGGATACCGTTTTCCAATTAATTATAATGGTTACAAAAATATTATTTGCATATCTGCTCTGGGGGGCTATTTTCGGAAAACAGCAGGAAGTTGCCGGATTTACATTTCATGCCATGCTGTCCTACTATATCGTAAGTTCCTTCCTGTCCCAGATTGATACTTCCGGAGAAATCGGTCAGGATATCAGCGACAGAATAAGGAACGGGACATTTTCCAGTTATATGATTCTTCCGATGGGAACCCTGCGGTATTACATTGCCAGACAGATAGGAACGACCGTTTTTTATGGCGGATGTATTCTGGGAGCACTTGCCCTTTGGATGATGGTATTTCCCATTGGTTTTGTATTTACCGGAAATTTGGAGATGATATTCGCGGCACTGGTGCTGGTAATAATGGGAATGCTATTTATGGTTCAGCTGAACTATTTTCTGGGAATACTGACTTTTCGATTTCAGGAAATCAGCACATTCCTTATGATAAAGGATAACCTGGTAGCTTTGGTTACCGGTACGTTAATCCCGCTGGCATTACTTCCTGAAAGCGTAACCATGGTTATGAAGATATTTCCGTTTTACTATGTCACCTATCTGCCATCCATGGTTCTGATTGGCAAATGTCAGGATGAGGTCTTAACCGGTATGGTGGTATTGACGATATGGAGTTTATTCTTTGCCGTGTTAAACCAGGTGTTCTTTGGAAGGTACCGTATAAAATATGATGGAGTTGGAATATGAGAAATAATTATAGATTTATAAAAGAATTGCTGAAACTCAGAATGACACATCTGATGGCATTCCGGTTAGGATTTTTTGGACCGCTATTTGTGGATACCAGCCTGTTTCTTATACAGATACTGGTATTTCAGGCTATATTTTCGAATGTTGACAAGATAGGAAGCTGGGGACAGGGGGAAATGATCATCTTTATAGGGACATTTTCCATGATTGATGCCCTTAACATGACGATTTACTTTTTCGGATTGCTGACCATACCGGATAAAGTAAGAAACGGTGAGCTGGATTTGTACCTGACAAAACCGGTGAATCCGCTTTTGCGTATTACTTTTGAAAAAGTCAATCCGGGTACTCTGCCACAGATACTGTTTAGTGCAGGAATTATTGCATATGGGGTATCGGTCGGAGGATTTCAGATTCGTATGATCCATGTCGTCGGATATATTTTGTTTGTATTGATTATGACATTGTTATTTTATGACCTTGAAGTGATGCTGCGGACAACTGCATTTTTTATTATTTCCACAACGGGGATATTGAAACTGGAAGAGGCCGGATTGGATTTGTGTATGAAAATACCGGGTGTGGTGTTCCAAAGCGGGTTTAAAATCTTTTTTTATGTGGTTCTACCCTATGGTGTAATCGCAACGCTGCCGACGCAGGTTTTGACAAATTCACTGTCAATACAGGGAATTGTTTTCGGAGTGGTAATTGTGGTAGCTTTCACTGCTCTTATGCTTCGTTTTTGGAAATTAGGATTAAGACATTATAACAGTGCCAGCAGTTAATGTATCTGCGGACATTATTTAAGGAAAATGATAGATGTGAGGTTGAAAGAAAATGATAAAATTGAAAGGAAGCCACTCAGCGATTCTTTCAACCGGTTTTAGTGTGGCTGTATAGCAGGCATACCTGCTATTAATAATAGGTATAAAAATGAATAAATATATAGAAATGTTAGAATTTGATAAAATGACAGAGAAACTAAAAGAATATACGGTGACGCAAAAGGCAAGGGAAAAATTTGATGAAATGACACCGATCATGGATGAAGCAGAATTGTGGAAGCGGCAGCAGGAAACAACAGAAGCCAGAATGCTTTTAGACCGGGACGGAACGCCTCCGTTATCCAATACGGATCAGATGGATATGATTGCAGAAGGTGCATATAAAGGAGAAATGCTCAGTATAGAAGAATTAGAACAGGTCAGCCGCTTTGCTGTACTGGGGATGCGTTTAACCCGTTATCTTAAAAAGAGTGACGAAATGGGGCTTAAGATATCAGAATACGGACGCGGCTTGGCAGATCTGGAAATCTTAAAAGAAGAAATTGAACGCTGTATCCGAAGCGGACAGATTGACGATTATGCATCGAAAGAACTGAGAGAAATCAGAAAAAAGAAAGACCGCATTCTTAACAATATCCGAATGAAACTGGACAATATGCTGAAAAGTAAGAAAGAGTGCTTTTCCGAAAGCTTCATTTCCAACCGGAACGGACACTATACACTCCCGGTAAAAAAAGAGCATAAATTGAAGATCAGCGGCAGTGTGATTGACGTCTCTTCATCAGGAGCAACGTACTTTATAGAGCCATCCAGTGTATCAAAGCTGAAAGCAGAACTGGGTGAATTGGATATCGCGCAGAGCAATGAAGAGCGCAGGATACTATATACCCTGTCTTCCTGTGTAGGAGAGTATAAGGCAGAGATACTACTGAATCTGGAATATATAGAAGAACTGGATTATATCTTTGCTAAAGCAAAATTAAGTGCAGCGATGCAGGGAGTGGAACCAGAGATCAATACCGGCAGAAGAATACGGATCGTTAATGGCAGGCATCCCCTGCTTGGCCGGGAGTACTGCGTGCCGCTGAACCTGGAACTGGGAGAGCATCATCGGGGAATTATCATTACCGGACCAAATACGGGAGGAAAGACGGTAGCATTAAAAACAGTAGGCCTGTTCTCGATTATGGCACAATGCGGATTGCATGTTCCCTGTGAGGAGGCAGATTTAGCCATGAATACCCAGGTGTTATGTGATATTGGAGATAACCAGAGCATTCTGGAAAATCTCTCTACGTTCTCAGCCCATATTAAAAATGTCATCGATATATTAGAACTGGTGGATAAGGAGTCCCTGGTATTAATGGATGAGGTGGGTTCAGGAACTGATCCTGCAGAAGGAATGGGGATTGCAATTGCCATATTGGAGGAATTGAAAAACAGTAATTGCAGTTTTATCGCTACAACCCATTATCCGGAAGTTAAGGAATATGCAGAAAAGACGGAAGGAATACAAAATGCCAGAATGGCATTTGATAAAGAAAGTCTGAAGCCATTATACCGACTGGAGATTGGTGAAGCCGGAGAAAGCTGTGCATTCTACATTGCAAAACGACTGGGTATGCCTGCTAAGATGCTGAAAAGAGCATATGAGGCGACTTATAAAGTTGATTCTAAGCAGCAGGATAATAATGAAAAAGTAAAACTGCGGAGGGAAAATGGTTTAGATGAGCGGCTATTTGAGAAAGGCCTGGAAGAGATTTCGGAAAATATGCTGGAAAATATGCCGGAAAATATGCCGGAAAAGATAGAGCATAAAGGATCCGGGCAGATTCTAAAAGCGGCAGGAACCAAAAAAGCGCCAATGGAAAAAGAAGAAAGCCAAACACAAAAACGTTCTGAAGGATTTCATATTGGGGACAGCGTTATGGTATATCCACAGAAAAAAATTGGTATCGTATACCAGCCAGCGGATGTAAAAGGAGATGTAGGGGTACAAATTCAGAAAAAAAAGGTTCTGGTGAATCATAAGCGCCTTCAGATAAAGACAAAAGCAGAGGATATGTATCCGGAAGATTATGATTTTTCTATTATTTTTGATACTGTGGAGAACCGTAAAGCCCGCCATCTTATGGAAAGAAAATATGTAAAAGGATTAGAGGTTCCGGTTAATCTGAAAGAATCGTAAAACTTTAGATATATAAATTTAAAATGGCTCTGACAAATGTCAGAGCCATGATATTAACATCCGAAACAATTACGGATAAAGGCTAATAAGTCTTCACAGTTTGTAAAACACATGGGTATTATCCTCCTTTGCCTTTATTTGTATTAGCTAAGTACAATAGAATTGTAACAGTTTTGTAATATAATCGCAATAGTTTATAGTTGGGTATAGAGGAAATAATTTCAAATCATACATCCCAGGCAGAATGAAAGTTTGATTGTATTATATTGTCAGAAATGTTATAATAATTGTAACAGTTAATAAGGAGTTAGGAATGGCATTTAGCCAATGAAAGGGAGGTATCTATATGTTCGGAAAAAAAGATACAGATAATAAACAGGACAGTGATCTGATTTTACTTCGTACGGCAAGTAACAATTATGAATTGGGGCTTATCGAAGGATTGCTGGAAGATAATCATATCCCATATTTGGTTCAGGACAGAGGCGTAGGCGGATATCTGAGAATCTATGCAGGGTCTTCCATTTATGGAACTGATATTATGGTGGGAAAAACGTATTTTGATCAGGCAAAAGCAATTATGGATGAAGTGGATTGGGATGAAAACAGTCAGATGACAGATGAAGAGCTTGGAAAGGCAGCAGAAGAAGCAACTGAGGAGCAGTAGTCTGCGGGAAGCGGGTATGTCAGAAACCAGCATGTCAGAAATCAGCATGTAAGTATGCTTATATCAAAAAGATAAGGAATTACGAATATAAAATAAGCAGAGTAGATAAGAGTGGAAAAGCACCCGGCTACTCTGCTTTTCCTGTTAACGGAGCTTCAGACGTTCTGCGATCCCCAGAGTGTGTCCGTACAGGAAAGGTTCTGAAAATTTTCTGTTAAAATATTGTATCAGCGGTCCCATAAAAAATGCGGTAATCAGAGTACCGATACCAATAGGAGCTCCGAAAGCGAATCCGATCAGAACGCAAATCAGATCCGTTGTAATACGGCATATTTTAAAAGGAAACCTGGTCTTTTCACAAAGAGTCAGGGCAATTGAGTCATATGTAGATACTCCCATATCAGCGGTAAAATAGAGAGAAGAAGCAAAGCACATGATCAGAATTCCTCCTGCCAGAAAAATACCCCGTGCAGGAATTCCAGGATTTTGAAATATTTGCTGCAGCAGATTTGAGAAAAAGTCAACAACAATGCCCATTCCAAACATGGTAAATATGGTTGCAAATCCAAATAAATGCCTGTTTAGAAACCAGATAATCGTAAATAACACGATGCTGATAATTGGAAAGATAACACCGTAACTGGAATGAAATAAGTTTGCCAAACCATTGCAGAATACGGTAAAGGGATCAGTCCCCCAGACAGCCATTTTAAATAGTCCAATGCTGAAGCCAACCAGAAATACTCCAACGATTGTCATACCGATTCTTTTCTTTTTATTTTTCATAATTATACCCTTGCATATTGCAGGCATGACTGCAATACTGCCACAATAAAACAGGTCGAAAGAATCACCCAGTGGCTTCCTTTCCATATATAAATTTCCTTCAACCTTTTCTTCTCCTTCTACAGGCAGTTATGTTTTCTGCCACAGTTTATTATAATTAAAAATGAAAGATTTGCAATGACAAAAAGTGATGATAACCTGTTTAAATGTTAGGATACTTCAAATTTCACCATCCAGGCACAGGATTCTTGAAGCTCATCACAGATAAAAAGAATTGTGTAATATTTATTTGCAATGTAGGAGGATACGTTATAGAATGAATTATAGCAGTACATGATTGGTAAGATAGGGCATAGATAAGAAGCTGATTGATGTTGTCGGATCAGGTTTAGTTAGTGAAGCAGAAAATATGGAGCGTTGGTTGTGTTAGGCTGATTTATGGATTAGTTTCAGGTGAATAGATGAAGGAGGATAATATACGATGAAAATGTCGGTTGTTTATTACAGTAAATCTGGCAGGACGAAGGAAATGGCGGAGATGATTGCAAAAGGCATGAGAAGAGTATCACAGGTAGAAACAGGAGTATTTGATATTGACCATGTTGATATGAAGTTTGTCCGGGAAAGCAGGGCTGTTGTTGTGGGGACACCTACTTATCATGCAAATCCCTGCTGGCAGATCAAAAAGTGGCTGGATGAAACAAGCAATACCTACCTCAAAGGGAAAATCGGTGCAGCTTTTGCAACTGCTGACTATCCACAGGGAGGTGCAGATATTGCTATTTCCACGATATTGATGCATCTCATGGTAGACGGTATGCTGTTATATTCCGGCGGTTCCACCCAGGGACAGCCTTTTATACATTTAGGGGCAGTGGCATTAAAAGAGAATTTTGAAGAAAGCAAGGCAGTTTTCGAAGTGTTTGGAACCAGAATAGCAGAAAAAACGAAAGAATTGTTTGAATGACAGGTATTTACGTAACCGGAGGATGGAAATATGGGACAGAAGGATGACAGAATCAGCTCAGATACCACATGGCTGGATATTGCAGTGGAACTTCAATTTATAGCACAGGCAGGATTGACGTATTCAAAGGATCACTTTGACTTGGAACGGTTTGAAAGAATCCGTGAAATTGCAGCCGAAATGGTCAGCCAAAAAAGCGGATTATCTATGGAAAAAGTAAAAGATTTATTCTGTAATGAGACCGGATTTCAGACACCAAAGCTGGATACCAGGGCGGCGATATTCAAGGATGGGAAAATACTTCTGGTGAAAGAGAAGAATGGAACCTGGTCACTGCCCGGCGGCTGGGTTGACGTAAACCAGTCGGTAAAATCTAATACTATAAAAGAAGTAAAAGAAGAGGCAGGTCTTGATGTTGTGGCGGTGAAACTGATTGCAGTCCAGGACAGAAACCTGCATAATCTACCGGTGTACGCATATGGAATCTGTAAGATCTTTATGTTATGCGAGGCTGTAGGCGGTACTTTTCAGGAAAATATAGAAACCATCGGAAGCGGATACTTTGGACTGGATGATCTGCCGAAACTTGCGGAAGAGAAAAATAACAGGGAGCAGGTGGAAATGTGTTTTCGGGCGTTTGCCGATGAGGCGTGGGAAGTGCCGGTTGATTAAAGATGAAACTAAAGAGCCATATGCAAAGCATGAGAGCCGATAATTTGTGAGGATATTGATATCATATTTCCCGCATACTATCGGCTCTTGCTTTATCTAAAATTAAGACGTTGCTTTAATTATGCATACAGTGTACAGGAGATCCTAATTTTTAAGAATATCAGTTTCTGGTTACTATTCTAAATAAAAATTTAAAACAACAACTTGTAGGTATGAGCATACAAGTTATATAATAAAAACAAGGAGGTGCCTATGACAGGTGAGAATGGAAAAACAAAATATTTTTCGTTAATGGAGCAGCTGAAAAATGATATTTTATCCGGCAGGATTAAACCCGGAGAGAAGCTGATGTCAGAAAATGAACTGTCAGAAACCTTTCAAGTCAGCAGGCATACAGTGCGTAAGGCACTTTCCATTTTAACGAATGAAGGGTATGTGACAGCGCAGCATGGACGTGGTACTTTTTGCTCGGAACGTATGGGACATCAGAAAAAGTCCAGGAATATTGCGGTAATTACTACTTATATTTCGGATTACATATTCCCAAGGTTGATCCAGGGTATAGACAAGGTGCTGACGGCAAACGGCTACAGCATTATGCTGAAGAATACAGGAAACAGTCGTGGAAATGAGGCAAAAGTACTGGAGGATATTCTGACAAAGGATATTGACGGATTGATTATTGAGCCCAGTAAAAGCCAGATTCTGTGCAGGCATATGAACTTGTATGGAATGCTGGATGAGTATGAAATACCGTATGTATTTATCCAGGGGCTGTATCCTCAGATGGAAGATAAGCCTCATATACTGATGGATGACTGTATGGGAGGGTATTTACTGACAAAGTATCTGCTGGATACGGGACACGTACATATTGCAGGTGTATTTAAGGCAGATGACAGTCAGGGAAAAGAACGCCACAAGGGCTATGTGAAAGCACTGAACGAGGCGGGAATACCCTATGACCCTGATATGGTGATCTGGTTTCATACGGAAGACAGGAAAAGCAAGCCGGTACTGATGGTGGAACGCATGGTCACGCAAAAGATTCCCCTGGATGCGGTGGTTTCTTACAATGATCAGATTGCCCTGGAAGTTATTAAGACACTGCGAAAAAGGAACGTACAAGTTCCCCGGGATGTATCCGTAACGGGATATGATAATTCTATTATATCCGAAAATGGGCTGGTTCCCCTTACGACTATTGCCCATCCACAGGAAAAATTAGGAGAGATGGCTGCAGAACTGCTGTTAGAGCAGATACGTAAGGTTCCCCCGGAAGAAAGCAGGGTGGAACGGCTGATTAAGCCCGAGTTAATTATAAGAGAATCTACAAAACAAAAAATATAAATTATTAAGGAGGATTATTAAAATGAAAGCAGCAAAAAATTACAAGTTTTGGTTTGCCACAGGATCACAGGATTTATATGGTGATGAATGTTTGAGAAAGGTAGCGGAGCACTCTAAAATTATTGTAGAGAGATTGAATGCATCTGGTTTACTTCCTTTTGAAGTGGTATGGAAACCAACTTTGATTACAAATGAATTAATCCGTAAAACATTCAATGAAGCAAATGCGGATGAAGAGTGTGCAGGTGTGATTACCTGGATGCATACGTTTTCCCCGGCAAAATCCTGGATTTTAGGACTGCAGGAATACAGAAAACCACTGCTTCATTTACATACACAGTTTAACCAGGAAATTCCTTATGACACCATTGATATGGATTTTATGAATGAAAACCAGTCTGCTCATGGAGACCGTGAATACGGACATATCGTAACCCGCATGGGGATCGAAAGAAAAGTAGTAGTAGGATATTGGGATGACGAAGCAGTGCAGAAACGTATTGCACAGTGGATGAGAACGGCTGTGGGTATTATGGAAAGCAGTCATATCCGTGTATGCCGTGTGGCTGACAATATGAGAAATGTTGCGGTTACCGAAGGTGATAAGGTGGAAGCACAGATTAAGTTTGGCTGGGAGATTGATGCTTATCCGGTAAATGAAATCGCAGAATATGTCCAGAATGTAACAGCAGGTGACATTGACGTATTAGTGGAAGAGTATTATGATAAATATGAGATGATATTAGAGGGCAGGGACCCCTTGGATTTCCGCAGACACATGGCGGTACAGGCAGGTATTGAAATTGGTTTTGAGCGTTTCCTGGAAGAGAAAAATTATCAGGCAATCGTAACACATTTTGGTGATCTTGGTTCTTTACAACAGCTTCCCGGACTTGCTATACAGAGGCTGATGGAAAAAGGCTATGGATTCGGCGGCGAAGGTGACTGGAAAACAGCAGCTATGGTACGTCTGATGAAGATTATGGCTGACGGCGTGAAAGATGCAAAGGGTACTTCTTTCTTAGAGGATTATACTTATAACCTGGTACCGGGCAAAGAAGGAATTTTACAGGCTCATATGCTGGAAGTTTGCCCGACGATCGCAGAAGGCCCGATTGGCATTAAAGTAAATCCGTTGTCAATGGGTGACAGAGAAGATCCGGCACGTCTTGTATTTACATCCAAAGAAGGAGCAGGAGTAGCCACTTCACTGGTTGATCTGGGGAACCGTTTCCGTCTGATTATCAACAATGTGAACTGTAAGAAAGTGGAAAAACCGATGCCTAAATTACCGGTAGCAACTGCATTCTGGACACCGGAACCAAATCTTGCAACAGGAGCTGAAGCATGGATTTATGCAGGAGGAGCACATCATACCGCATTTTCTTATGACCTGACAGCAGAGCAGATGGGTGACTGGGCAGCAGCGATGGGCATTGAAGCAGTTTATATTGATAAGGATACGAATATCCGTTCATTTAGAAGTGATTTACGTTTAGGAGAGGTTTACTACAGATAGAAATATGCGATGTGTACAAAATTTATAAAAATAAAGGAGAAATGTGGATAATGGAGAAAAAATATTCGATTGGTGTGGATTATGGAACACAATCAGGACGAGCGGTATTGGTTGACGTCACTAATGGGGAAATTCTGGCACAGGCAGTAAAAGAATATACCCATGGTGTTATGGATGAATTTCTTCCGGACGGAACAAAACTGGGTCCGGACTGGGCGTTACAGCATCCGGCTGATTATCTGGAAGTGCTGGAAATCACCATACCGGCTGTTTTAAAGGAATCGCAGATAAATCCGGCTGATGTGATCGGTATGTCCATTGACTTTACGGCATGCACCATTCTGCCGGTTGACGAAAAGGGAACACCTCTTTGTTTCCATGAAGATCTGAAAAAAGAACCTCATGCATGGCTGAAGTTATGGAAACACCATGCTGCTCAGGGGCAGGCTAATAAATTGAACCGGATTGCAGAGGAGAGGGGCGAAGATTTCCTTGCAAGGTATGGCGGTAAGATTTCTTCTGAATGGTTAGTACCGAAGGTTATGCAGATTCTGGATGAAGCACCGTATATTTATGATAAGGCAGCCAGAATTATGGAGGCAGCTGACTGGGTAACCATGCAGTTAACGGGAAAAGAAGCAAGGAACAGCTGTACTGCTGGATATAAGGCACTGTGGCATAAACAAAAAGGATATCCGGATAAGGAATTTTATAAAGCGCTGGATCCAAGAATTGAAAATCTGGTGGAAGAAAAACTCAGTACAGATATATATCCGCAGGGAGCAAAAGCAGGGGAATTAACCGAAGATATGGCATCCAGGATTGGTTTAAAAGCCGGAACTGCAGTTGCAGTCGGCAATGTAGATGCCCATGTTGCGGTACCTGCAGTTGGTATAACAGAGCCAAACAAAATGCTGATGATTATTGGTACTTCTACCTGTGACATTATGGTCAGTGAAGTGGAAAAAGTAGTACCGGGCATGTGCGGCGTTGTGGAAGATGGTGTTCTTCCAGGATTTTATGGCTATGAAGCAGGTCAGTCCTGTGTAGGCGATCATTTTGAATGGTTTGTGAAAAACTGTGTGCCAAAGGCTTACTATGATGAGGCTGAAGCAAAAGGTATGGGAATCCATCAGCTTCTTACTGAAAAAGCCAGCAAATTAAAAATCGGTGAAAGCGGACTCCTCGCACTTGACTGGTGGAATGGAAACCGTTCCTGCCTTGTTGATGTCGATCTGACCGGTTTAATGATGGGAATGACCCTGACAACGAAACCGGAAGAAATGTACCGTGCATTAATCGAAGCAACGGCTTATGGCAAAAATATGATTATTACAACTTTTGAAGAATCCGGAGTTCTGGTAGATGAACTGTATGCATGCGGCGGTATTTCCAAGAAAAACCCGATGATGATGCAGATCTATGCAGACGTAACCGGAAAAGAAATCTTTATCGGAGCATCGGATCAGTCTCCGGCACTTGGCGCAGCAATGTTCGGTGCGGTAGCGGCAGGTTCCAAAAACGGCGGATATGATTCCATTTTTGACGCAGCAAAGGTTATGGGTAAAGTAGAAGAGAAGACATATAAGCCGATTCCGGAAAATGTTGAGGCATATAAGAAACTTTACGCAGAGTTTAAGATTTTACACGATTACTTCGGACGCGGTGCAAATGATGTTATGAAGCGCCTGAAAACCATTAAAGCAGAAGCACGTAAGGAGAATTAAGATGTTAGCAGAATTAAAAAAAGAGATTTACCTTGCAAATATGGATCTGCCAAAATACGGGCTGGTTACTTTTACCTGGGGTAATGTAAGCGGAATAGACAGAGAAAAAGGATTATTTGTAATTAAGCCAAGCGGTGTTCCCTATGATGAATTAAAACCGGAAGACATGGTAGTAATGGATCTTGAGGGCAATAAGGTAGAAGGAAAATACAATCCTTCATCCGATACGCCCACTCATGTAGAATTATATAAAGCATTTCCGGAAATAGGCGGAATTGTGCACACCCATTCTTCCTGGGCAACCAGCTGGGCACAGTCCGGAAGAAGTATCCCATGCTATGGTACAACACATGCTGATTATTTCTATGGAGAAGTTCCATGCTTAAGATGCCTGAACAAAGACGAGATTGAAGATGCTTATGAAAAAAATACAGGACTTCTGATTACTGATTATTTTAAGGAAAATGATTATAAGGCTATGCCGGCAGTATTATGTAAAAACCATGGACCATTTACCTGGGGTAAAGACGGACATGAAGCAGTACATAATGCTGTGGTTTTAGAGGAAGTGGCAAAAATGGCAGCCCGTTGTGAACGCATCAACGGACAGGTAGAGCCGGCGCCACAGGAACTGCAGGATAAACATTATTACCGCAAACACGGCGAGGGTGCTTATTACGGTCAGGGAAAATAGAGTGTGGATGTAAAATTCTAAAATAGGAAAAAGGGCCTATGCTCAATGTCTGGTGGAAGGACGTTGGGGACAGGTCCTTTTTTGAGTTTACTAATTACTAACCACAAAGTGCCTTTCCAGCAAATCACCTAAAATATTCCAATGCTGATTGTTCCAAACCCCCTGATATGTTAATATAAACCTATAAATAAATTTCTGCAAATTTTTTTATTTACCATGCAATAAAACAGCTACCACAGGCATTAACTAAATAGAAAGGGAAAGAGACAATCTTATACAGGTGAATTACGAATGATTCTATTTTGTTTAATTCCGGAAGAGCAAAATGAAAATCAACGGCTGGGTCAGATTGTGAAAGAAGAGTTATTTATTCAGATTGCAGAGGGAGATATGCAGGCGTTAGAGACGATGTATTACCAAACTTACAAGGCAGTCTATGGATTTATTTTATCGATATTGAAGAATCAGTATGATGCAGAGGATATATTGCAGGAGACATATATCAAGATCAAAACAGGAGCGCATTTGTATAAGCCTCAGGGAAAGCCCCTTGCCTGGATATTTACCATTGCAAGAAATCTCTCTTATATGAAGATTCGAAAAGATAAAAATACTCAGACATCACCTTATGAAGAGCTTGAGAATATGCTGGACTTTTCAGCAGTAGAGGATAAGGAAAATAAATTATTACTGGAAGCAGCGTTTTCCATTTTAGGGGATGAAGAGCGGCAGATTATTATTCTGCATGCCAATACCGGGATGAAACACCGGGAAATTGCAGCCTTACTGAAACTCCCCCTTTCTACAGTACTGTCTAAATATAACCGCGGAATGAAGAAACTACGAAATTACATAGAAGGGAGGATGTCTTAGATATGCAAAAGATCGAGCAAGGATTGAAACAAGCAGTAGAAGACATTACTCCTGACGTTTTTAACAAAGTGGCAGCATCTGAAGATGAGAAGCTGCAAAAAGAAGAATGGCTGCTGGATGAACCAAAATCCTGGCAGAAAATTCATTTGGCTTTTAGAGGCGCAGCAGCGTTAGCAGCCTGTCTGATTCTTATATTGGGTATCCGTATTTTTTGGAACAATCAGATTGATTCTACAATTGATATTGATGTCAATCCAAGTGTTGAGATTCAGACAAACCGTAAGAATCTGGTTAAGGAGGTAAAGGCTCTCAATAAAGATGGTGAAATTATAATAGCAGATATGAATCTTAAGAATGTGGAGTTAAACACAGCTGTGAATGCGTTAATTGGCTCTATGGTGAGAAAAGGCTATATAACAGAGGTGAATAATTCTATTCTGGTATCCGTGGAAAACAAAGACACAAAGAAAGCAGATGAAATCTGTCAGTCTATTGTAGGAGACATCAGGCAGGTACTGGATAAAAAAAATATCAAAGGGGTCATCTATAACCAGGAGATTACAAGCAGTGAGGAAATATCTGGTCTTGCGCAGCAATATGAGATTTCCCAGGGTAAGGCGGCATTTTTATTAAAGCTGATCAAAAAAGATCCGGAACTGAAAATGGAACAGCTGGCAAAAATGACCATGCAGGAGATTGCCCAGCTGATCAGGATTAGGAGCATCGATATTTCAGATATGGCAGGATATGAATCCGATGAATCTATTTTAGAAAATGTGGAAGATATCATTGAAGAGAGTAGTGATTCAAGAAGCACCGGGAATAAGCAGAAAATGCAGAAGAGAGGATCCGATCAGAGAGATGGGGGTTACCGGGATAATGATTCAGACGATGAGGATGACATAGATGATAGGGACGATGAGGATGATTTATATAATGATCCGGACGACTTAAATGATGATGCATATGATTTCGATCAGGATTTGGAGGATTTGAATGATGACGCAGACGAATTAGATAACGATGCAGAAAACCTGAACCGCGATGACGAAAACTGGGATGACGAGGACCTGGATGAACGATCCGATGATTTAGACGATGACGATGAACCAGATAATGACGATTGATAATGGAGGTAAATAATTATGTTGAAGAAAAAGATGGCAAAAACAGTGATTTTAATGGGATGTACATTTCTGATGATGGGAGCAACAGCATTAGCGGCACCGAAACCGCGGCAGATTATGATTGAAGGTGGCAATAATGTTATGCGGGTAGGTAAGACCATGGATCTGGACAGCGAAATTCTCCCGGGGAAAGCAAAAGTAAGAGACCGTAACATTATATGGACCAGCAGTGATCCCAAAGTAGTTAAAGTGCTGGAAAAAAGAGATGATGATACGAAAGTAAAAGCTATGAAAACTGGAGATGCAGTCATTTCGGTCAAAATTAAGAATACAAAGTTAAAAGCAGATTTCCAGATTACGGTACAGAATAAGACAAAAGGAGTTTCTGTAAAAAAACAGGAAGATAAGATTGATGGTTACCGCAAACAGTATAAAAAAGTGTTCAATAATATTAAGAAAACAAACGTTGAAGCGGATGCGTTAACAGCGAGACAGCAATATTTGAATTTTGAACGGGAACTGGATGCCATTGACCGAAAGGCAGACCGTTTAGATGACCAGATAGAAGATGCTTATCATGAGGGGAAACTTTCCTATAGCCAGATGAAGTCTCTTGAGAGAAAGTTAGATAAATTGGAAGATTACAAAGACAGTATAGAAGATTATCTGGAAGATAAGTATGAGCTGATAAATGAAAGATATGACGATTAAGTCGGGTAGATATATAACAAAAAGCAAAAAAAGAATGACTTTAATGTATGTGTGTGGTAAAATATGACCTACAGATCAACAGGAATATTTATAGGAGAAATGTACGATGAGTAAATATAATCCTCTTTGGGAATACGTTAAAGAAACTGACAGTCCATCATTAAAGCTGACGTTTGAAGAAATTAAAAACATTGCAGGAATTGAGATAGATCACTCTTTTTTGAATTATAAAAAAGAACTAACGGAATATGGATATCAGGCAGGTAAAATTTCTTTAAAAGAAAAGACGGTAATTTTCAATAAAATTGATTGAGAAATGATTTTGCTGGAGAAATGATACGGCTGCGGGATCGGTGTCTGTAAACTGCAGAAACTGGATTTATGACTATGGAAAATGTAAATACCGTTGTTCCCGGTTAAGGGAATAGCGGTATTTTTATTGAATAAAAATATTTTTGAAATTACTGTAACGAATCGTGTATTTGTGTAACTTATAGACAGGAGGTGAAAGTGTGAAAGAAAAATCGCTTTCACACTGATGAGTTGGGAATAGCACAAGCCTGCTTGAGCTATTCATGGGTTAAGTTTGAAAGATAATTTTACGAAAGGAAGCGATTCTGCCCAGTACTTTCAAACTGTTTGAATGGGCGGTCTTGGTGGATGAGATGGATAAGCAGAGTATGGAGCAGATATATGAAAATAATGTGAAAGCAGTTTATAAATATTTGTTCTGCCTGACCCATAATGCTGACATTTCTGAGGAGTTGACCCAGGAAACTTTCTATCAGGCTACAAGAGGAATTGAAAAGTTTCGGGGTGACTGTAAAGTATCGGTCTGGCTGTGCCAGATTGCAAAAAGGCTTTGGTACCGGGAACTGGGAAGGCGGCAAAAACAGCAGGTATCTGTTAATGAACTGACAGAAGAGATACCGTCATATGAAAACATTGAAAATGATTATTTGCTGAATATTGAAAAAGTAGAGCTTTTTAAACAGCTGCATCATTTTGATGAACAGACCAAAGAAGTGATATATTTAAGGCTTACCGGGGAACTGAGTTTTGCAGAGATAGGAGACATACTTGGGAAATCAGAAACATGGGCAAGAGTAACTTTTTACAGAGGAAAACAGAAATTAGTGAAAGGAAGAAAAGAATGGGACAAAAAATAGATTGTGAAATTGTAAGGGATTTGCTGCCTAATTATATAGAACATATGACTGGCAGGGCAACGAATGAGAGTATCGAAGAACATCTGGAAGGATGTACAAAGTGCAAAGAAATCTATCTAGAGATGCGTGAAGAAATACAGGTAGAGACTGCTCCCGAGGTTAAGAACTTTAAGAAGTATCTGGGATGGACACAACTCAGGTATATCACAGGGGGGCTGGCAGGCCTTGGCTTCATTGGCATTATCGTGTGTATGATCGTAAATTTCGCCATCGACGGAACATTTACCTGGTCGCTGATTGTAGCAGGAAGCGTAGTATTTGCATTGGCCTGCGGGTATGTATTAGTTAAATCAAAAAAATATAAACCAGAGAAGACGCTGTTATGTATTACCGTACTCATTATACCGTTACTGATGATTATTCAATATACACTAAAGGATTTTAGCGTTGAATATACAGGAGCCTGGCTATGGAGACTGGGTGTTCCGATCACCTGTGTGTGGCTGGTAATTGTCTGGGTGACTGATCTGGCGATTCGGCTTTTCCATTTCAATATCTGGCATAGTCTGGCATTTCTGACATTACTTGGCATACCGGGAAATATAGTTACCAACACCTTGAGCAATGCCTATGTCCTGGCAATGCAGGGAACAAAAAATTCATCCATCGGAGTTATTGTAATAAATAGTTTGTCAAGCCTGATTTTGGTGGTTATTTTCTGGATCGCTGGGAACTGGTACCGGAATAAAAAGAAAGCAGCAGGAAAAAAAGCGTAGAAAACTTTTGACAAGAAAATTCAGTTGTGGTAGTTTAATAGAATGACACAGCAGATCATGCTGCAAATACGCTTTTGAGTGGAGGAGACTATGAAAATTGGAGTTCGTGCC
Organism: Robinsoniella sp. RHS; assembly: GCF_001029355.1. NCBI lineage: Bacteria > Bacillati > Bacillota > Clostridia > Lachnospirales > Lachnospiraceae > Robinsoniella > Robinsoniella sp. RHS. The sequence goes on along the minus strand of NZ_JNGB01000089.1, from coordinate 742 downwards.
CATGACTATGGGAAAATGGAGATCGAAGAACTGGCAGAAGTACTGCACAAAGAGGGCTATCAGGCAGCCCAGCTGGCGCTGCCAAAGGCTTTTAAAGGAATTGAACAATACAGTGATATAAGCCTGAAGCATCTGGAGAGAATCCGCAAAGCATTTGAGGAGCATCAGATTGAAATTCCTGTATTTGGCTGTTATATGGATCTTGGAAACCCGGATGAGGAGATTCGCGCCAACGGGGTGCAGAACTTAAAAATGTGCCTTGCTTACAGTAAAGAAGTAGGAGCAAAGGTGGTAGGTACAGAAACGGCTTATCCTCACCTGAGCAAAGAACAAAAGAAAATCTGGTACCCATTCATGATGGACAGCATAAAACGCGTTATGGAAGAAGCGCAAAAGCTGGATGTAAAACTGGCAGTAGAACCGGTATACTGGCATCCGTTGGAAAATGTGGAAGCAGTGTTGGATGTGATTGACCAGGTACAGGACAGTGAGCATCTGCGTCTGATTTTTGATGCTTCTAATCTCCTGGAATTTCCGGAAAATACGGATCAGGAGAAATATTGGAGCCAGTGGTTGGATAAAATTGGCGGATACATAGATGTGATGCATATTAAAGATTTCACACTGGATGATAACCGTGCATACGTTCCTGCCAGATTGGGAGAAGGCATAATTGCTTACGATACCATCATTCAATGGCTGAGACAAAATAAMCGGATATGTATCTCCTCAGAGAAGAGAT